>NZ_DBHKZA010000029.1:49881-69385 GCF_057314935.1 Achromobacter sp. | reverse complement strand
CCGACGGGCGTCCCACGAAGATCTGAACAGCGTCCAAAGAAGATCCAAAGTACTCCCCACGAAGATCTGGACGCCGTCCCACGAAGATCCCCCGCCCGGCCCCCACAATCGCCTAGAATCCTCCCAATTCCAGTCCAGAACTCCCCGCCATGTCCGCCGCCCCCGCACCTCAAAGCGCCATCGCCTACGGCCTTGCCACTCTTGCCGCCGACGGCACGATTCTTGATACCTGGTATCCGCGCCCGTCGCTGGCCGATCACACCCCTGCCGGCGGCACCCGGCATCTGACGCCTGAAGAAGCGCGCGCCGCGCTGGGTGAGCACGTGCCCACCGCCCTTATCCGGGACACCCGCCGCAAAGTCGATATCGTCGCCGTGCGCACCGCGATCCCCTCGCTAGCGGAACCGCCCGCCGACGCGCATGACGCCTATCTGCGGCTGCATCTGCTCAGCCATCGCCTCATCCGTCCCCACGACGCCAACCTGGACGGCCTGTTCAGCGTGCTGGCCAACGTCGCGTGGACGTCCGTCGGGCCCTGCGCCGTCGACCAGGTCGACGCCTTGCGCTGGCAGCTGCGCGCCATCGGCCAGACGCTGGAGATCCGCGGCATCGACAAGATTCCCCGCATGACCGACTACGTCGTGCCCGGCGGCGTGCGCATCGCTGACGCTGCCCGCGTGCGGCTGGGCGCGCACCTGGCGGCGGGCACCACCGTGCTGCACGAAGGGTTCTGCAACTTCAACGCCGGCACGCTCGGCGCGTCCATGGTCGAAGGCCGCATCAGCGCGGGCGTCATCGTCGATGACGGCACCGACATCGGCGGCGGCGCGTCGATCATGGGCACCATGTCGGGCGGCGGCAAGCAGGTGGTGTCCATCGGCAAGCGCTGCCTGCTGGGCGCCAACTCGGGCCTGGGCATCTCGCTGGGGGATGATTGCGTGGTCGAGGCCGGCTGCTACGTCACCGCTGGCACGCGCGTGCTGACGCCGGAAGGCGCCGTGGTGAAAGCCGTGTCGCTGGCGGGCCAGCACGGCCTGCTGTTCCGCCGCAACTCGCAAACCGGCGCGGTGGAGTGCCTCGTGCGTACCGCGGCCTGGGGCACCTTGAACCCCGCGCTGCACGCGGGGCATTGAATCGAAAAGGGCCGCTGCGAGCGGCCCTTTCTTCATCCGGGAAAAGCCGGCGCGCCCGGCGCCGCTTGGGGCCGTGTCCCGGTCAGGCGTATTCCGCCGTCTGCCCCAACTGGTCGTACACCAGGTTCACCAACAGGTCCGAGCTGAGGATGCGCGTGGCCAAGCACGAGAACACCGTCTTGCCGCTGTCGTCTTGCAGGGTGACCGTCTCGGTCCAGTCGTTCAGGTCGATGCGCTTGAGCGACTCATAAGGCCAGGTGGCGCCGCCGATATGCAGGCCTTGCGCCGAGAGGGCCAGTTCTTGCGTTTCCAGGCCAGGGAACTCGCCGGCCTTGATATAGCGGAACGGAACGCGCGTGCCATTGGCGATCATGGCTTCCAGCACGGGCAGGCGCTGCTCGACGTAGCGCGAGCGGAATCCGTCCATGAATGCGGGAAAATCGCTGGTGCCGCTGGGCACCACGGTCCAGTCTTGGGCCGAATCCGTGCGGTAGGCAAAGCTGTCTACCTGACCCGCCGCGGCCGGGCCAGAGGCGAACAGGCAAAGATCCTGGATGTCCGCGAAAGCGGCGTAATCGCGTGTGTCGCCATGCTGGCTGACCACGCCCTTGTCATGCAATTCAAAGCGATCCGGGGCGCTCCCCGTGTGCGTAAACACCGCCAATGCGTCAGATGCCTGCGGGGTTTTGCTATTAGTCATGCAACTTCCTTATTCAGTTAGGGTGCTTTCGCGGCCCAGGACGTCGCAAAGTCATGCGACACGCATTCTCCCCCATATGAGGAATACGTGCTTGATGACCCCTTTTATCGCTGATAAAGGCCGCCCCCTTGGGGGCCGCAAGCACACGCGCGCGTCAGGCGCCCGGCGGTATCGGCACGAACGGATGGTGCCGCACATCCCCGCCGCCCGCGATGATCGCGGTCGCCTCCGGCACCTCTTCCCAGGCCCCGGGCATCTCGGTCAACGGCTCGGACAGCAGCAGGAAGGCGTCCTCGTCCAGCGCGGCGATCTGCGGGTCCTGCGGATACAGTTCGCGCAAATGGCGCACGCAGGTGTTGTGGAACAAGGTACGCGATTCGGCCTCGCTGGAATAGCGCACCGCGATCAGGCGATGACCGTCCAGCGCGCAGACGGTCATGTTGATGGGATGCGTGACGCCATGGCGTCGCCCGGTCTCTTCCACCGCGCCCACCATGCGGGCCAGCGCGGGGATCGGGTCTTCTTCCAGGCCGAACGTCAGCGCCAGCAGGAACATCACCTCGGAATCCGTCGACCCTTCCAGCGACCCGAAATACGCTGGCGCGATCATCAGCATCAGATCGCGGCGCAAAAGCGGATAGTCGCGGATGACGCCGTTGTGCACGAACAGCCACTGCCCGTGCCGGAACGGATGGCAATTGGTCTCTTGCGCGGGCGTATCGGTGGCCGCGCGGATGTGCGCGACGAAGAGCGGCGCATGGATCGCGCGCGCCGCCTCGCGCAGGTTGCGGTCGTTCCAGGCGGGATGCACGCTGCGGTAGCGGAACGGAGGTTCGGGAGACTGGCCCGCCGGGGCGCGGCCATACCAGCCCAGGCCGAAGCCGTCGCCGTTGGTCGTGGTGGCGCCCAGGCGCGCGTGCAGGCTCTGGTCGATCAGCGAGTGCTTGGCCTTGAAGAGCACGCTCTCCATCTGCAGGGGACTACCGGTGTAAGCCAGCCAACGACACATGACGCGCTCCTTCAAGACAGACTCGCCCAGTGTAGGAGCGACCCGCAATTTTCTACAAGCTTGCCCGTCCGCGCCGCGGCATAGTGCCATTTTCCCCGCATCAGCCGGAACCTGCCTGTGACTACGCCCTCATCCGTCCCCGCCCTGCAACAGGGTTTTTCCAGCGACAACATCGCGGGCGCCAGCCCGGAAGTCTTCGACGCCCTGCTGCGCGCCGGAACCGGCCAGGCCCCGGCCTATGGCACCGACGACGGTTCCTTGCGCGTGCAGCGCAAGCTGGCCGACATTTTCGAACGCGACGTGGACGTGCTGCTGGTGCCCACCGGCACCGCCGCCAATTCCATCAGCCTGTCCGCGTTGACGCCCCCTTGGGGCGCCGTGCTGTGCCACGCGCAGGCCCACATCGCCAATGACGAGTGCGGCGCGCCCGAGTTCTACACCAACGGCGCGCGCTTGAAGCTCTTGGGTGGCGAGGCCGCCAAGATCGATCCGGCTGAACTGGCCGTGGAAGCCCGCCGCAAAGTGGGCGACGTGCACTCCGTCCAACCATCGTGCGTCAGCATCACGCAGGCCACCGAAACCGGCGGCGTCTACACGCTGGATGAAATCAACGCCATCGGCGGCATCTGCCGCGACGCCGGCCTGCCCTTGCACATGGACGGCGCGCGCTTTGCGAATGCGCTGGTCAGCCTGGACTGCACGCCGGCGGAAATGACGTGGAAGGCGGGCGTCGAGGTCCTGTCGTTCGGCGCCACCAAGAACGGCGTGCTGGGCGCCGAGGCCATCGTGCTGTTCAATCCGGAACGGGCTCGTGAACTGGCGTTCCGCCGCAAGCGCGGCGGCCATCTGTTCTCGAAGATGCGCTTGCTGTCGGCGCAGCTGGAGGCCTATCTGGACAACGACTTGTGGCTGCGCAACGCCCGCCAGGCCAACGCCATGGCCGCAAGGCTGGCGGCCGGCATGCAAGGGCTGCCGGGCGTGGCGCTGCAAGGCACGGTGGACGCCAACATCCTGTTCTGCCAATTGCCTGCCCAGGCCATCGAAGGCCTGCTGGCCGATGGCTTTCGCTTCTATCATGACCGCTGGGGCCCGGGCGTCGTGCGCCTGGTGACGTCGTTCGCGACGCAGGAGCAGGATGTGGACCACTTCCTGTCCGCGTTGCGCGCGCGGGTGGCTTAAGACCTGTCCTGACTTGTGGGTCCGCGGCCTAGGCCGCGGGCTGGTACGCCGAAGGCGGCGCGCCGTAAGCCATGCGGAAGGCACGATTGAAGTGGCTCTGGTCATAGAAGCCCACGTCCGCCGCCACCTGGGCCACCGATACCCGTTCGGTGGCCAGCGCCGCGCAGGCGCGTTCCAGCCGCAGCCGCACCAACCATGCGTGCGGCGTCAGGCCCGCGGAATGCGTGAAACGCCGCAGGAACTGGAAGCGGCTCAGTCCGCATAGCCGGGCCAGGTCGTCCAGCGCGATCTTCTCGCACAGATGCGCCTGGCAATAGTCGCGCACGGCGTGCAGATGCGTGGCGGACAAGCCTCCCTTGACCGTTTCGGGCTGCACGGCGCCGGTGCGCGCGAACAAGGTGCCCATCAACGCCAGTGACTGCGATTCCTGCGCCAGCGGCTCATTCGGCGCGCCCGACATCCACACGCTGTGCAACGCCATGAAACGGGCGGCCAGCGCGGCGTCTTCCACCAATGTCGCAGAGAAGCGTTCCTCCGCCATGGCGCCCGACACGTCTTCGATGAAACCGCGCATCAGCTTGGCCGACAGGCGGAAGGTCTTCAGCGTGTACGAGGCGCCGTAGTCGTCGACGCCCGCGCCATCGTGGATCTCGCCCGGCGGCATCAGGGCAAGGCTGCCGGGACCCAGCAGGATGCTCCTGCCGCGAAAGCACTGGCGCTGCACGCCCTGCGTCACCAGGCCGATGTGGTAGTCCACATGGTAATGGCGGTCGAACTGGAACTCGCTGAACCGCGCCTGGCCCAGCACCAGCCCCGGCGTGCCGGGCACCGGGCGATATCGGACGTCGTCTTTCATGGCGTCGGCTCCCAAGCGCTACTTCTTCAACAGCGCCTTCAGCATCGCCATGCGCTCCTTGGGATTCATGGCGGCCGTGGCTTCGTCTTCCTGCACCCGCACATCACCCAGGCCCATCTCTTCGATGAAGCGCGACGGCTCGCGCACCAGGTCTTCACGGGCGCGGCGGCGGCGCTTGCACCAGCTCAGGTTCAGGCTGCGCTGCGCACGCGTGATGCCCACATACATCAGGCGGCGTTCTTCCTGGATGCGCGTGGCCAGGTTCTCGGCCGCGCGCGCGGGGTCACCGACTTCATCGTCCTTGCCCAGGTGAGGCAGCAGCCCTTCTTCCACGCCGGCCAGATACACGTGCGGATACTCCAGCCCCTTGGAGGCATGCAGCGTCGACATCTTGACGGCGTCGGGCTCTTCTTCTTCGCCACGCTCCAGCATGGTCACCAGCGCCACGTGCTGCACCAGGTCGAAGAGTGTCATGTTGTCTTCTTCGGCCTTGCGCTTGAGCCAGCCCGTCAGTTCCAGCACGTTCTGCCAACGCGTCTGCGCCGGGCGTTCCTCGAACAGTTCGAACAGGTGGCGCTCGTACTGGATGGCTTCCACCAGGTCGTCCAGGATGACGCCCGCGGGCTCGGCGGGCGCGGCGTCCTTGCCCGAGGCCGCGCCGCGTCCGGCACGCCACTGCATGCGCCGGATGAACTCGGCGAAGGTGCGCAGGGGGTCCAGCTGGCGCGGCGCCAGCAGGCTTTCCAGACCGGTTTCGGCCACCGCCGCCAACAGCGAGATCTCGCGCGAAGCCGCGTACTGGCCCAGCACCTGCAGGGTCGCCTGGCCGATGCCGCGCTTGGGCGTGGTGGCGGCGCGGATGAACGCGGGGTCGTCGTCGTCGTTGGCCAGAAGGCGCAGATACGACAGCACGTCGCGCACTTCGGTCTTGTCGAAAAAGCTTTGCCCGCCCGAGATCGTGTACGGAATCTTCAGATTGCGCAGCGCCTGCTCCAGGATGCGCGACTGGTGGTTGCTGCGGTACAGGATGGCGAAATCCTTCCACTGCGCCTGGCGTTCGAAGCGCGAGGCCGACACCTTCATGGCGATGGATTCGGCTTCCTGCTCTTCGCCGTCCATCGCCGACACCAGGATCGGTTCGCCCACGCCCAGGTCCGACCACAGCTTCTTGTCGAACAGCTTGGGGTTCTTCTCGATGACCTGGTTGGCGGCGGCCAGGATGCGCTGCACCGATCGGTAGTTCTGCTCCAGCTTGATGAGCTTGATGTTCGGATAATCGGTCGTCAGCTTGGCCAGGTTCTCGATGGTCGCGCCGCGCCAGGCGTAGATCGCCTGGTCGTCGTCGCCCACCGCCGTGAACATGGCGCGCGACCCGGTCAGCAGCTGCACCAGGCGGTACTGGCACACGTTGGTGTCCTGGTATTCGTCCACCAGCAGGTAGCGCACGCGGTTCTGCCAGCGCGTGCGCACTTCCTCGTTGCTGGCCAGCAGCAACGCGGGGATACGAATCAGGTCGTCGAAGTCCACCGCCTGATAGGCCGCCAGCGTGGCGGCGTAGCTGCGGTAGATGTTGGCCGCTTCGACGTCGCCCGGCGTGACCGCCTCGCGCGCGGCGTCGTCCGGCTCCAGCAGCGCGTTCTTCCACAGCGAAATGATGCCTTGCACGTGGCGCAGGCGGGCCTTGTCGGTGGTGGCCAGCAATTCCTGGATGATGGACATGGCGTCATCGGCATCCAGGATCGAGAACGTGGGCTTCAAGCCCGCGTTGCGCGCCTCTTCGCGCAGCATCTTCACGCCCAGCGAATGGAACGTGCTGATGATCAGGCCCTTGGACAGCTTGCGATCCACCAGCGTCTTCACGCGCTCGTCCATCTCGCGCGCGGCCTTGTTGGTGAAGGTCAGCGCCACCACGTTGCGGCCCATGTAGCCGCACTCGCGCAGCAGATACGCGATTTTCTGCGTGATCACACGCGTCTTGCCGCTGCCGGCGCCGGCCAGCACGAGGCACGGGCCGTCCAGGTAAAGCACCGCCTCTTTCTGGGCGGGATTCATGCCTTGACCAATAGATTCGCTTGCGGACATTTTGAGTTGGGTCGTCATGCATCGCGCTCGCCGCAATGCGGAGGCGGCCGCCAGGCGCAGGGCCTGCGGCCGCCCGTCAGCGGGCCGGTACTACGCGAGAAAATGGGGACGGGCGCAGCCGCCGATGCGGGCCTGCCGCGCCAGCGCGATAGAGGAAGACGATCATAGAACAATCGGATGGATGACGCATCGGCAGATCCCGAGGGGTCAGATCTCCAGCGGATCGACTTCCAGTTGCCAGCGCACGCGCGCCTCGTTGGCGATGTAGGGCAGATGGTGCGACCACGACGCCAGGAACGCCTGCAGGGCCGGCCGGCTGCTGCTTTCCACCAGCAGTTGCGCGCGTTCGATGTTGGCCACCCGCAGCACCCGCAGCGGCACGGGGTCGTACAGCATGATCGCGTCCAGCCCTGGAAAATCGGCCGCCCATTCCCCTTCGGGCAGCACCCGCGCGCGCTCCAAGAAAGCTTGCGCCACCTTCAGTTCGCGCGCCTCGGCCGTCAGCAGCGCCTGATAGACGAACGGCGGCAGGCCGGTGCTTTCGCGTTCATGCAGCGCATGCCGCGCGAAGCCCGCGTAGTCGTGCCGCAGCAGCGCCTGGTAGACGGGCTGCTCGGGGTAGCCGGTCTGGATCAGCACTTCGCCGTTGCCCTGGTGGCGCCCGGCACGGCCGGCCACCTGCATCAATTGGGCGAACAGGCGCTCGGGCGCGCGGAAGTCGTGCGCGAACAGCATCGAATCGGAATTCAGCACGCCGACCAATCCCAGGCGCGCGAAATCGTGTCCCTTGGCCACCATCTGCGTGCCGACCAGGATGTCCACTTCGCCCGCATGCACCGACGCGAACAACGCCTCGGCGCTGCCCTTCTTGCGCGTGCTGTCCGCATCGATGCGCAAGATGCGGGCGCCGGGGAACAGCTCGGCCAGATGCTCTTCGATGCGCTGCGTGCCGCGGCCCATCGGCGCCAGGTCCTGGTCGCCGCATTCGGGGCATGCGCGAGGCACCGGCGCCTGATAGCCGCAATGGTGGCACTGCAGGCGGTGGCCACGGCCCTCGGTGCGATGCAGCACGGTAAAGGCCGTGCAGCGCGGGCAATTGCTGACCCATGCGCACGACTGGCAATGCAGCACGGGCGAGTAGCCGCGCCGGTTCAGGAAGATCAGCGACTGCTCTTTGCGCTCCAGCCGCTGGCCGATGGCCTCCAGCAGGTGCGGCGACATGCCGTGCTTCATCTGCAGGCGGCGCGTGTCCACCAGCCGCATGGAGGGCAGGCTGCTGGATCGCGCCCGGGCCGGCAGCGTCAGGCGCAGGTAGCGGCCGCGCTCGGCGTGCTGCCAGGTTTCCAGCGATGGCGTGGCCGACCCCAGCACCACGGGGATATCCAGGTCATGGGCGCGCCACACGGCCAGGTCGCGCGCCGAATAGCGCAGTCCGTCCTGCTGCTTGTAAGAGGCGTCGTGTTCTTCATCCACGACGATCAACCCCAGCTTGCTCAAGGGCGCGAAGATCGACATGCGCGTGCCCAGCAGCATGCGCGCGTCGCCGCGCTGGGCGCGGGCCCAGGCCTGCAGGCGTTCGCCGTCGGACAGGCCGCTGTGCATGACGGCCAGCCCGTCCGGGCCCACCAGCGCCTCAAGGCGGGCACGCAGCGCGCCTTCCAGCTGCGGCGTCAGGTTGATTTCGGGCACCATCAACAGCACCTGGCGCCCCTGGGCCAGTACGCGTTCGGCGGCTCGCAGGTAGACCTCGGTCTTGCCGCTGCCCGTCACGCCATGCAGCAGCACGGGCTTGAAGCCGGCCAAGGCGCCGATGGCGTCCACGGCGGCGGCTTGCGCCTCGTTCAGTTCGGGCGGCTGGTCGGCCTTGGCCGGCGCACGCGCCGTCTTGCGCTTGCGGTTGTCCAGCCGCGCCACCGGGCCGCCCGCCGACCGCTTGCCCTGATACGCCGTGGGTTTGCGCAGGGGCGGCGGCAACGTCGGCAGCATCACCTCGCCCAGGGGCCGCTGGTAGTACTCCGCGGCAAACCGCGCCAGGCGCAGCCAATCCTCGTCAAAGGGCGGCAGGTCGTCCAGCACTTGCTCGATGGGGCGAATCTGCTTGGGGTCGAACGAGGGCTCGGCCGGGTTCTCCACCACCACCCCGATCATCTTGCGCCGCCCGAACGGCACGATCACGCGCAGGCCGACCGGCACCGGGGCATCGCTGCGGTAATCGAAGGGGCCGGGCAAGGGCACGTCGAGCGCCACGCGCACCCAGCAAACCGCAGCGGGAGTCGTAATCGGCGGCGCTTCAGACATGGATGCTGGGAGGGTGCATGGGGCGGGTGAGACCTGGATGGCGGGAAATGGCTAAGGGAGGCGCTGCGGGGGCAATTGTCGCCCCAACGCGCCAGCTTGCTCCAGCCCCGCCTGTGGATAACTTTGGGGAAAAGGCTGGGGCAACGTCAAGATTTGGAATAAGCGTAGATTGCGCACGCTGTTGCAATCCGGTGGAAAACTTGATTTTTGTTTTTAAAAACAAATACTTATGCAGTCTTCCAAGATTGTAAACTAGCTTCTAAAGGGTTTTCCCCGAGCAAAATCTTGCTGTGCACAAGTGTCCGCCGGGGCCCTCAAACTTCGGCCCTTCGGACCGAAGCGTTCACTCACTTACCCCCTCAGCGAGCGGCTGTGTTGGTGGACTTCGTCGACCAATTCCGCTACCGCTTCGGGCGGTGTAAACCGCGAAATCCCGTGTCCCAGGTTGAACACGTGGCCGCCCTTGCCCACCGGGCCGAAAGCGTCCAGCACGCGGCGAGCTTCCGTACGGATGGCGGACGCGCCGCCGAACAGCGCCATGGGGTCCAGGTTGCCCTGGAAGGCCACCGAATCGCCGGTGCGGCGGCGGGCCGCGGCCAGGTCCACCGTCCAGTCCAGGCCGACCGCATCGCAGCCGCAAGCCGCGATTTGCTCCAGCCACTGGCCGCCGCCCTTGGTGAAGACGATGACCGGCACGCGCCGTCCTTCGTGCTCACGGGTCAGGCCGGCCACGACCTTTTTCGTGTACGCCAGCGAGAACTGCTGGAACAGGCCATCGGCCAGCACGCCGCCCCAGCTGTCGAACAGCATGACGGCCTGCGCGCCTGCGGCGATCTGCGCGTTGAGGTATTGCAACGTGGCTTCGGCGTTGATTTCCAGGATCCGGTGCAGCAGATCCGGACGCGAATACAGCATCGTCTTGATCAGGCGGTAGTCGTCGCTGCCCTGCCCTTCGACCATGTAGCAGGCGATGGTGAACGGGCTGCCGGCAAAGCCGATCAGCGGCACCTTGCCGTCCAGTTCGCGACGGATGACGCTGACGGCATCGAACACGTAGCGCAGCTTGTCCATGTCGGGCACGGCCAGGCGCGCCACATCGTCCTCGGTGCGCACCGGGCGGGCAAAGCGCGGGCCCTCGCCCTCGGCGAAGTCCAGGCCCAGGCCCATCGCGTGCGGCACCGTCAGGATGTCCGAGAACAGGATGGCCGCATCCAGGTCGAAACGCTCAAGCGGCTGCAATGTCACTTCCATCGCATAGTCCGGATTCTGAGCCAGGCCCATGAAAGAGCCCGCCCGGGCGCGCGTCGCGCGGTATTCGGGCAGGTAGCGACCCGCCTGGCGCATCAGCCAGATCGGGGTATAGGGCACGGGCTCGCGCAAGAGCGAGCGCAAGAACACATCGTTCTTCAAGCTGGAAGCAGACACGACTATCCTCGATGATCGGAAGCCGTGATTTTACTTCCCCAAGCTGACAAGGCGCGCCGGCCAGCCAGACCTGGCTTGCTTGGGCGCAAGCCTGCGGCAGTTCTGTCGCGCATTTCCGCTTTTTCAGCACCGCGCAGGGTCAATCCCGGCGTTTCAGTCCTCTGCCCTGCGCGCCAGCGCCGCCTGCCGAAACGGCGCGGCCTCGATGCCGTGCTTGCGCATCAGCGCCCAGAATGCGCGGCGGTGCTTGTCGCAGGCCCGCGCCGCCTGAGCCACGTTGCCACCATGACGGGACAAGGCGTGACGGATGTAATCCCGCTCGAAACCGTCGACCACGCGCGATTTGGCCAGGCGGAACGATTCCTGCGCGGGCGCGCGCCGTGCCTCGCGCATGCCGGCCGCGGCCTGTGCGACAAGTTCAGCCGGCACCCGCGGACGAGCCGCCTCGTGCGCGCCCGCCTCGGCCGCGCCCGGGTAGCTGGCCGCCGGTTCCCGCACACCGGCGCGCGCCCCGTTGCGCCACACGGCAGGCCTCGCCATCCGGTCCAGACGCACCCGCATGCTTTCCAGGCACGCGGGCTGCGCGATGAAGTCCGCCACGCCCAAGCCCAGCAGGTCTTCGATGGCGGGGGCCTTCATGTCGTCCATCAGCAGCAGGATGGGCGTCGTCAGCGCGGCGCCTGCCTGCGCCAGGGCCATGCGTGCCCACGCGACCGTGGCCGGCGTCACAGGCAGGATGCAGCCGTCATAGCGCCTAAGCGATATCGCCAGGCGCGCGAGCACCTGGACGTCCTGCAACGGATGCGAGTCCGAGTCGGGGCCAGGCGCCGGCACTGCACCGGGCACGTCAGCGGGCACGTCAGCGGGCCCCGCGGTGTGGGTGCGAGCCAGCGGCACCAGGTGAAGCCGGATCCGCGTCAGCCGGGCTTGGGTCCGGGCAACCCAATCGCGCATGGCGCCTTCGTGGCCAGGCGCCAACAGCACCCCGCAATCCAGGACTTCTCGCACGCTTCCCCCCTTTGGCCAAGTCGGCAAAGTTGCAGGCTACTGTCGCGCACGCCGCGTCGCCATTCGTATTGAACGCATTGCGGTCGTCCCACACAGGCAACTGACGCACAGGCACAAACCGCGCGGGCATGAAAAAAGCGGCCACTGGCCGCTTTTTTCAATCCAGGGCGAACCCCGGGGGTACTGCTTTGCCGCTTAGTGCGAACGACCGCCTTGGCGCAGCTTGCGCGCCGCGATGGCTTGCGCAGCCAGCATGGCGAGTTCCGCTTCGACGACAGCGATGTCAGCCTTGTCCTTGGCGTTCGCAAGGGCCTCTTCGGCCTTCTTGCGAGCTTCCAGGGCACGGGCTTCGTCCAGGTCGGCGGCACGGATAGCCGTGTCGGCCAGAACCGTCACGCTGCCCGGCTGCACTTCCAGAATGCCCCCGGCGACGAAGATGTTTTCCTCGCCTTGGTCGGCACGAACGATCTTGACCGTCCCGGGGCGTATGCGCGAAATCAGCGGGGTGTGGCCGGGCAGAATGCCCAGTTCACCCGCTTCGCCAGGCAGCACCACGAACTTCGCCTCACCGGAGAAGATCGCTTCCTCTGCGCTGACGACATCCACATGCAGGGTAGCCATATCGGTTCCTTATTGCAGTTTCTTGGCCTTCTCGAAGGCCTCGTCGATCGAACCGACCATGTAGAAGGCCTGTTCCGGCAGGGCATCGCACTCGCCGTTCACGATCATCTTGAAACCACGGATGGTTTCGGCCAGCGGAACGTACTTGCCGGGCGAGCCGGTGAACACTTCAGCAACGTGGAACGGCTGCGACAGGAAACGCTGGATCTTACGAGCGCGGGCCACGGCCTGCTTGTCTTCCGGCGACAGTTCGTCCATACCCAGAATCGCGATAATGTCGCGCAGTTCCTTGTAGCGCTGCAGCGTTTGCTGCACGCCACGAGCCACGGCGTAGTGCTCTTCGCCGACGACTTGCGGGTCGAGCTGGCGGCTGGACGAATCCAGCGGGTCCACGGCCGGGTAGATACCCAGCGAAGCGATGTCACGCGACAGCACGACGGTGGAGTCCAAATGCTGGAAGGTCGTGGCAGGCGACGGGTCGGTCAAGTCATCCGCAGGGACGTACACGGCCTGGATCGAGGTGATCGAGCCCGTCTTGGTCGACGTGATGCGCTCTTGCAGCTTGCCCATTTCTTCAGCCAGCGTGGGCTGATAACCCACGGCCGACGGCATACGGCCCAGCAGTGCGGACACTTCGGTACCGGCCAGCGTGTAGCGGTAGATGTTGTCCACGAAGAACAGGATGTCGCGGCCTTCGTCACGGAACTTCTCGGCCATCGTCAGGCCGGTCAGCGCCACGCGCAGACGGTTGCCCGGGGGTTCGTTCATCTGACCGAACACCATCGCGACCTTGTCCAGAACGTTCGACTCTTCCATTTCGTGGTAGAAGTCGTTGCCTTCGCGGGTACGCTCACCCACGCCGGCAAACACCGACAAACCGCTGTGCTGCTTAGCGATGTTGTTGATGAGTTCCATCATGTTCACGGTCTTGCCCACGCCGGCGCCGCCGAACAGGCCGACCTTGCCGCCCTTTGCGAACGGGCAGACCAAGTCAATAACCTTGATGCCGGTTTCCAGCAGTTCCACCGACGGCGACAGTTCGTCGAAGCGGGGAGCGCTTTGGTGGATGCCACGCTTTTCTTCGTGTTGGATCGGGCCGGCTTCGTCGATGGGACGACCCAGCACGTCCATGATGCGGCCCAGCGTGCCGGTGCCGACCGGCACCGAGATCGGGGCGCCCGTGCCGGTGACCTTCATGCCGCGGCGCAGGCCGTCGCTGGAGCCCAGCGCAATGGTACGCACCACGCCGTCGCCCAGCTGTTGCTGCACTTCCAGCGTCAGACCCTTTTCGGCGAACGAGGAGGACTCGTCCTCAGCCAGGGTAAGCGCTTCATAAATCTTGGGCATGTGATCGCGGGGGAACTGAATATCCACCACGGCGCCGATGCACTGAACGATGGTTCCGTTGCTCATGTCGATTCCTTGCTTGATAGCTTTAGATGGGAGCTGCCTGCCTTAAACGGCGGCAGCGCCCCCTACGATTTCCGAAATTTCTTTGGTGATCGCGGCCTGACGGGTCTTGTTGTAGACCAGTTGCAGCTCTCCGATGACCTTCTTGGCGTTGTCCGACGCCGCCTTCATGGCGACCATCCGGGCCGACTGCTCCGAAGCCATGTTCTCGGCCACGGCTTGATACAGCAGGCCTTCAACGTAACGCTGCAGCAGGTCGTCGATCACGCTACGGGCGTCGGGTTCGTAGATGTAATCCCAGCTGTAGTCCGACTTCACTTCCGACGTCTTGGCCAGGCTCTCGGCACCCGTTTGGTACGGATCTTCCAAACCACTAGCCAACGGCAGCAGACGCAAGAACAGCGGCTCCTGCTTCATCGTATTGACGAAGCGGGTCGATGCCACGTACAGCGCGTCGATGCGGCCATCCAGGTAGGCGTCCAGCTGCACCTTGATCGCGCCCAGCAGGCGGTCCAGTTGCGGCTTGTCGCCCAGTTGCACTTCCTGGGAAACCAGTTTGGCGCCGATACGGGTCAGCACACCCACGCCCTTATTGCCGAAAGCGGTCGCTTGCACGGCGATGCCGTTTTTCTCGAACTCTTTCAGCTTGCCCAACGTCACGCGAGTGATGTTGGTGTTCAAGCCGCCGCACAAACCCTTGTCAGTCGTCACCATGACCACGCCGACCGCTTTGATTTCGCGTTCGACCAGGTACGGGTGGCTGTACTCGGGGTTGGCCTGCATCAGGTGCGCAGCAATCTCGCGCACCTTGGTGGCGTACGGACGACCAGCACGCATCCGTTCCTGCGCCTTGCGCATTTTGGATGCGGCGACCATTTCCATCGCCTTGGTGATCTTGCGCGTGTTTTGCACGCTCTTGATCTTGGTTCGGATTTCCTTAATTCCGGGCATTGCGCTTTCCTGTGAAGACTGGCCGATGGGTTCCGCTCACGCCTCAACCATCCGGTAAGGATAGGTGAGGCGTTGCAGACGCCTAACCCATCACTTTCTTAAAAAGCACCGTGCTTCTTGAATTCCTGAACGGCGGTGGCCAATTCGGCCTCGTCGTCCTTGGACAGTTCCTTGGTGTCTTCGATGCGCTGGATCATGGCCGCATGCTTGGCCTTCAGTTGATCCTTGAGCGACTTCTCGAACGACAGCACTTGGGCCACGTCCACGTCATCCAGGTAGCCGTTGTTGACCGTGTACAGCGTGACGGCCAGTTCCCACACTTGCAGCGGCTGGTATTGCGGCTGCTTGAGCAGTTCGACCACGCGCTTGCCGCGTTCCAGCTGGCGACGGGTCGCGTCGTCCAGGTCGGAAGCGAACTGCGCGAAGGCGGCCAGTTCACGGTACTGCGCCAAGTCGGTACGGATACCGCCGGACAGCTTCTTGACGACCTTGGTCTGCGCAGCGCCACCCACACGCGACACCGAGATACCGGCGTTGATTGCGGGGCGGACACCGGCGTTGAACAGGTCGGTTTCCAGGAAGATCTGGCCGTCGGTGATCGAGATCACGTTGGTCGGAACGAAGGCGGACACGTCGCCTGCCTGCGTTTCGATGATCGGCAGTGCCGTCAGCGAACCGGTCTTGCCCTTGACGGCGCCGTTGGTGAACTTTTCGACGTAGTCTTCGTTCACGCGGGCAGCACGTTCCAAGAGGCGCGAGTGCAGGTAGAACACGTCGCCCGGGTAGGCTTCGCGGCCCGGCGGACGGCGCAGCAGCAGCGACACTTGGCGATAGGCCCAGGCTTGCTTGGTCAGATCGTCATAAACGATCAGGGCGTCTTCGCCGCGATCGCGGAAGTATTCGCCCATCGTGCAACCGGCGTAGGCGGCCAGGTATTGCATGGCGGCCGAGTCGGAAGCCGAAGCGGCCACGACGATGGTGTATTCCATCGCGCCGTGCTCTTCCAGCTTGCGGACCACGTTGTTGATCGTGGAAGCCTTCTGGCCGATAGCGACGTACACGCAGGTGACGCCCTTGCCCTTCTGGCTGATGATCGTGTCGACAGCGACAGCGGTCTTGCCGGTCTGGCGGTCGCCAATGATCAGTTCGCGCTGGCCGCGGCCGATCGGCACCATCGAGTCGATAGCCTTGATGCCGGTTTGCAGCGGCTGCGACACCGAGCGGCGGGCGATAACGCCAGGCGCCACTTTTTCGATGATGTCGGTTTCTTTGGCGTTGACCGGACCCTTGCCGTCGATCGGCTCGCCCAGCGTGTTGACCACGCGGCCTTTGAGTTCCGGACCAACCGGGACTTCCAGAATGCGGCCGGTCGTCTTGACCTGGTCGCCTTCGGAGATGCCGGTGTAGTCGCCGAGGATAACGGCGCCGACGGAATCGCGCTCAAGGTTGAGCGCCAGACCGAAAACGTTGTTGGGAAATTCGAGCATTTCGCCCTGCATCACATCGGACAAGCCGTGGATGCGGGTAATACCGTCGGTCACGGACACGACGGTGCCCTGAGTACGGACATCAGCCGAAGCGCCCAGGCCCTCGATGCGGCTCTTGAGCAGTTCGCTGATCTCGGAGGGATTGAGTTGCATATTGACTCCTGGAATCCTGTTAGTTGCCTTAAGCGGCGAGCTGATCGCGCATGCGGACCAATTGGGCTTGTACGGAAGTATCGAGCACCTGGTCACCGACAGCCACGCGCACGCCGCCGATCAACGACTTGTCGACGGTGACGTTGGGCTTGAGCTTGAGGCCGAATTTTTGTTCGAGCGCGGCAACCAGTTCTTTGACCTGGTCGTCGCTCAGTTCGAACGCGCTGGTGATTTCCGCCTGCGCCGTGCCCTCGTGACGATTCCGCAGCACCACGAATTGCGTGGCGATGTCGGGCAGCAGCAGCAGTCGGTCGTTTTCAACCAGCAGCTCGATGAAATTACGGGCGGCCTGCGGCAGTTCGACCTTGATCAGGCCGGAAAACAGCTCAACGCGCTGCTTGTCGCCCAGACGCGGGTCGGCCATGGCCTCGCGCACGTCGGGGTTGGAGGCGACCTGCGACATTTCGCTGACCAGGTCGGCCCAGGCCGGCAAGCCGGCCTTGTCGTCGCGCGCTGCGCTGAAGAGCGCTTCAGCGTAGGGACGGGCAACAGTGGAAAGTTCAGCCATGACGGTCCCGGATTAAAGCTGCGCGCGAAGCTGGTTCAGCAGCTCGGCGTGGGCGCGGGCGTCAACCTCGCGCTTGAGGATCTGTTCAGCACCCTTGACAGCCAACGCAGCAACGTCGTCGCGCAGCGAGTCACGAGCGCGCTGAACTTCCTGCGCGGCATCTTGAGCTGCTTGAGCCACGATACGGGCGCGTTCAGCTTCCGCTTCACGGCGGGCTTGCTCGATCAGGGAGGCGGCTTGCTTTTCGGCCTCGATGATGCGGGCGTGGTTTTCGGACTTGGCAGAAGCCTCGATAAGACTGACACGCGCCTGGGCTTGAGCCAAGTCGGCTTTGCCCTTCTCCGCGGCGGCAAGGCCGTCGGCGATTTTTTGGCGGCGCTCGTCCATCGCCTTCGTCAGAGGAGGCCACACGAATTTCATCGTGAACCAGCCCAGAACGAAGAACACGAGCATCTGGAAAATGATCGTCGCGTTCAGATTCACGGTCGTTCCTTTAACACCTTGCGGCTCCGACCGCACCCGGAAAGGGGCGTCACGGAGCACTCGATACTTTGCTGACCGGCGATGGGACTTGCGCCCTCATCGCCGCCAGCGTCATGACCCGCCTATTCGCCGGCGGGCGCTGCCTTAGCCGACGAACGGGTTGGCGAAGGCGAACAGCATGGCAATACCCACGCCGATCAGGAATGCCGCGTCGATCAGGCCAGCCAGCAGGAACATCTTCGTTTGCAGAGCGTTCATCAGCTCAGGCTGACGAGCCGAAGCTTCCAGATACTTGCCGCCCATCAGTGCGATGCCGATGCAAGCGCCGATAGCACCCAAACCGATGATGAGACCGCAAGCGAGGGCAACGAAAGCGACGTTGGTCATGACAACTCCTTGGTTAGAAATCTGAAGTCAAAAATTGAAAAATAAGGGGTACAGCTCAATGCAAGATAATCTTGCTATCCCACGCTGGCCGGGTGGCCAGCGCAGGAAATTCGGGGGATCAGTGGCCTTCGTGTGCCTGGCCGAGATACACCAGCGTCAGCATCATGAAGATGAAGGCTTGAAGAAGAACGATCAGGATGTGGAAGATCGCCCAGATGGAGCCGGCCAGGATGTGGCCGATTCCCAAGCCGATGCTGGCACCGTTAAAGCCGGTCCAGGCGCCGCCCAGGAGGGCGATCAGCATGAAAATCAGTTCGCCGGCGAACATGTTGCCGAACAACCGCATGCCCAGCGACACGGACTTGGCGGCGTATTCGATCAGGTTCAGCAGCAGGTTGAACGGGGCCAGCACGACGGCGCCCAGGCCATGCGCATGGAACGGCGCGGTGAACAGTTCTTTGACGAAACCGCCCGGGTGCTTGATCTTGATGCCGTAGTAGAACATCAGCAGCAGCACGCCCAGCGACATGCCCATCGGCACGTTCAGGTCGGCGGTCGGCAGAATGCGGTGGTAATAGAGGGGATCGCCATGTTCCGCACCCAGGCCGGTCAGGCGCCAGATGGAGGGCAACAGGTCAACCGGCAGCAAGTCCAGCGCGTTCATCAGGATGATCCAGAGGAACACGGTGAGCGCCAGCGGGGCGATGAAAAGACGGCTCTTGGCGTTGTGGACGATGCCCTTGGCCTGGTCGTCGACCATGTCGACGATCATTTCCACGAAAGCCTGGAAGCGGGTCGGCACGCCACTGGTGGCGCGGCGAGCAGCGCGCCACAGAAAGAAAATCACGATCAGACCCATCAGGCCGGACCAGAACAACGAGTCGTAATTGATGATGTCGAACTGAGCAATTGCGCTCTGTTTCTCACCGGTATTGTTCAGATGCACCAGGTGATGCTGAATATACGCGGACTGAGGCGACACGTCGCTGGCAGCAGCCATTTGAATCCTACCCTATTTGCTGTATGCCCGAACCCTTGCGAGCCGGACGATTCCACGATCACGTTTGCCGCTACTGACTACTCGGCGCTAAGACAACTTGCGGAACATCAAGAGCAGGAGGTAGCCCTTCAATGTGAGTATCAGACCGAGCAATGCAGCGGGCCACACCAGGGTGTCCTGCGCCACACGCGAAAGCCCCCACAACAGCAATGCCGTTGCGAACAACTTGATCAACTCACCAGAGAGAAAGGTAAAGGGACTGGCGCGACCGGCCCGAACGCTGACAACCAGGCGCAATGCGAACAACGCATTGGGTATGAAATACGCTCCCGCCCCCGCCAGCGCCGACCAACCCGCCGCCGCCCCTCCGACAACCCCCGCAATTACTGCTGCTGCGAGCCCCATGGCGCCTTGCGCCGCCAATGCCAACAGGAGCCCGCGGCTAGCTTGAGCATTCAGCGCCGCGCGATCCGCGTCGCTGAGAACCAGAACCTTGTCCATCTCGTCCTGGTCCAACAAACCCTGTTGCACATGTTGCATCGAGTTCTGCTGCATCAAACTTCCCCGCTGTACTTCTTGCCCCTATCAGAACCGGCGTGCCCGCACTTGAAACCTGATGCTTTGGCCTTACATAGGTCAAAGGCACCGCTCTCAGTACGCGCTAGTGTCTGGATCCAGCCTGCCCGGGTTCGCTTTTCAGCCTATGCTTTTCAGCCTTCGCTTTTCAGCTCTCGCCTATTCAGCATCCGCTATT
>NZ_DBHKZA010000029.1:34176-49781 GCF_057314935.1 Achromobacter sp. | reverse complement strand
GCCTATGCTTTTCAGCCTTCGCTTTTCAGCTCTCGCCTATTCAGCATCCGCTATTCCAGCATCCGCTACTTCAGCATCCGCTATTTCAGCGTCTCTACCCTGCAAACCGCGCCCATCCACCGCTTACCAGCCGCCACGTGTTCTTATCCCGCAAGCGTCAAACCCGCAGAGTATAGCGTGATTCTTTTTGCTCGAGCAAATGAACTTTCGGGGGTTTGTAAGGTGCAAACAACGGCTTGGGCGTACTAGATGCCACGCGAAAAATAGGGACGCGAACGCGCCCCTTGTGCGGGTTGCGCAAGCCTTGCGCAACCCGGTTGTCGACTCCAAAAAAAACGGCCCCGACATCGGGGCCGCTTTGTTCCGGCAGGCGGTGCCAACCGGCTTCGCAGGCTTAGTCTTCCTTGACCGGCGGCGGCGCCCACAGGCCGTCCAGCGCCGTGTCTTGCGGCCAGTACAGGCGCAGGCTCAACAGGAACGGACCGTCGGCGGCCGGCGTGCTGATCCAGTTCGAACGCTTCTTCTCGCCCGGGTCGCGGCGCTGGATGTAGATGTCCAGCGAACCGTCCGAGTTGTACTTCAGCCCGTCGGTGCTGCGCAACGCGTAGCGGTTGGCGGGGTTGTCGGCAAAGCCGTGCTTGTCGTTATAGACGTGCAGCGACCAGAACGCGTTGACCGGCGGCAGCTGACCCTTGTCGAAGTGCAGCACGTAGTCCTCGTCGGAGTTCAACGGACGGCCCTTCGAATCGGCCACAGTCACCGGGTACAGCACGTCTTCCGGCGTCGGCGCGCCCAGGCCCGCATAGGCGATGGCGGCGCGGCGCGCATAGTCAGTGCCGTAGGTGCCGATGCCCGACAGGACCGTGTTCCAGCCGTTGATCGGCGTGCCCAGGCGCGACACGCCATCGGCGATGCGGCGGCCCGCCAGCGGCTGGGCGTCGGCCAGCGCCTGCTGCACGGTCGGGCTCAGCCGGCCATACGAGAACGGCTGGCGGCTGTCCAGGCCGATGCGGCGCATGCGGTCCAGGATCGGCGAATCGTTGGCGTGCGGCGGATTGTTGCGCAACACATCGAAGAACAGCGCAAAGAACGAGGCCGCGTCCATGCTGGCCGCCTGCTCGGCGGGCGTGCCCTCAGGCAGGTTCACCGGCGTGGGCAACGGCAGGCCGCTACCGATCGGGGCCGAACCCACGCCCGCCCCCGTTTGCGGATAGGCGTTGCCGGCGGTGTAGCGGCCGCCGCGCACCGGCGTCGCGGCCGTCTGCGTGACAAGCGGCACGGCGGTCATGCCGGCCTGGATCTGATTGACGGCCGCGTAATCCTGCGGACCGCCGGTCTGGGTCCAGCCGATCAGCCAGCCGGTCGAGGTCGGGCTGCGGATCACGTCGATGCCGGCGGGCACGCTGCCCTGCCAGTTGGGACCGACGATGGCGAAGGATTGCGCGCCAGGGCCGTTGGTGCGGGTGCCGCGCGAGGCGAACACGTCGCTCCACATGTCCAGCGCCGACAGCACCGAATAGCGCCCGCCCGTGTCGGGCAGGTTCACGATCAGCGGCGCCTGCGAGACATCGAACCACAGGCTGGAGTACAGGGCATCGGCGCTGGGCCACG
The DNA here is from genome assembly GCF_057314935.1 of Achromobacter sp. Lineage (NCBI taxonomy): Bacteria > Pseudomonadati > Pseudomonadota > Betaproteobacteria > Burkholderiales > Alcaligenaceae > Achromobacter > Achromobacter sp. The sequence continues at coordinate 48,170 of NZ_DBHKZA010000029.1, read as the reverse complement.
GCGTGTCGGCCGCGCGCGGGTCAGGGAACGCGGCCTTGTGGCCGAACTGGTTCACCGGCGCGCGCCCGTCCAGCGGGCTTTGCACGGCGGTGGCCTTGCGGCGCGCCAGCTCCATCAACACCATCGGATAAGCGTAGACGTAGGCATCGATGGCCGTGTCGCGCAGATCCTGTTCGCTCATCTGCGGCGCGGTGGCCGTGGCGGGATAAGGGGTTTCGGACACCAGGCGCAGCGTGGGCTGCGGCGATTGAGCCTGAGTGGCGGTCACGAAGCAGGCGCTGAGCGCGCCCGCAAGGACCGCGGCGGACCACCGGCGATTGGCGATAAAAGTACGCATGCAAGGCTCCTTCTTGATTTTGTTTGCAAGCGAGCCGCCGCGCGGGACTTGCCAGGTTGGGCAAGCCGCTCTGGCGCGGCACCTCTTGATGACGCCTAATCAGGATAGGGAAGAAGTCTGCAACAAGGTGCTGCCCAGAAGTTTCAAGGCGCAACGGGAAAACCCGTATTCGGCGCCCATGAAAAACGCGCCCTGCCGGGGCGCGTCGCGGGTATCAGGACTTGTCCACGCCGCCTGCGCGGACGTAACAAGGCTTAACGGTGTTTAAAGTCCGGTTTGCGCTTTTCGGTGAAGGCCGCCATGCCTTCCTTCTGGTCTTCGGTGGCGAACAGCGAATGGAACACACGGCGTTCGAACAGCAGGCCTTCGTTCAGCGAGCTTTCGAACGCGCGGTTCACGCATTCCTTGGCCATCATCACGGACGGCAGCGACATCGACGCGATGACGGTGGCGGCATCCAGCGCTTCTTCCATCAGCTTGTCGGCGGGGACCACGCGCGAGACCAGGCCCGCGCGCTCGGCTTCTTCGGCGCCCATCATGCGCGCGGTCAGCGCCAGGTCCATGGCCTTGGCCTTGCCCACCGCACGCGGCAGGCGCTGCGTGCCGCCGGCGCCCGGGATCACGCCCAGCTTGATCTCCGGCTGGCCGAACTTGGCGGTGTCGGCGGCGATGATGATGTCGCACATCATGGCCAGTTCGCAGCCGCCGCCCAACGCGTAGCCGCCCACCGCGGCAATCACGGGCTTCCGGATGCGCTTCAGGGTTTCCCAGTTGCGGGTGATGTATTCGCTGCCGTACACGTCCATGTACGACCAGTCTTTCATCGCGCCGATATCGGCGCCCGCGGCAAAGGCCTTCTCGCTGCCGGTAATGACCACGCAGCCGATGTCGGCATTCGCCTCGAACGCCAGCAGTGCCGCGCCGAGCTCATCCATCAGTTGATCGTTCAGCGCATTGAGCGCCTTGGGGCGGTTCAGCGTCAGCAGGCCGACGCGGCCCCGGGTCTCGACCAGTACAAACGACTCGCTCATTGAATGTCTCCAGTAATAAGATAGAAGCATGAAAAAATCAGATGCCGCTTTTCCGATACTTTACCGCCTTGCGCCGTTCGATCCGGCAGGACACCGCTACCGGATAACCCTAACCGTCGATACGCCTTCTCCTGAAGGCCAGCGCCTGTCGCTGCCGGCCTGGATTCCGGGCAGCTACCTGATCCGCGATTTCTCGCGCCAGATCGAATCGCTGTCGGCCCATGCGGGCACGCGGCGCGTGAATGTCGACAAAATCGACAACCACACCTGGCAGGCCGCGCCTTGCGACGGCCCGTTGCGGATCGAATACGTGGTCTACGCGTGGGACCTGTCGGTGCGCGGCGCGCATCTGGATGAAAGCCACGGCTTCTTCAACGGCACCAGCGTGTTCCTGCGCGTGCATGGCCAGGACCACCTGCCCTGCTTGGTGGACCTGGCGCCGCCGCGCGGCCTGGACGGCTGGAAGGTCTACACGAGCCTGCCCGAGGCCCGCGGCCACAAGGGCGCGGCCCGCCGCCACGGCTTCGGCCTGTACCTGGCGCCGGACTATGACGCGCTGATCGACCATCCCGTGGAAATGGGCACCCCGCATGTGGCGACGTTCACGGCCCACGGCGCGGAACACGAACTGGTGTTCACCGGCGTGACGCCGAACCTGGATCTGGCCCGCATCACGGGCGACGTGAAGAAGATCTGCGAGACGCAGATCGCGTTCTTCGAGCCCCGCACGAAACGCGCGCCGTTCCTGGATAGTTCCAACCGATACGTCTTCATGACCATGGTGACGGGCGACGGCTACGGCGGCCTGGAGCATCGCGCCAGCACGGCGCTGATGACCGCGCGCAAGGACTTGCCGGTATTGGGCCAGCAAGGCCAGGGCGAAGGCTATCGCGGTTTTCTCGGGCTGGTCAGCCATGAATACTTCCACACCTGGAACGTCAAGCGCATCAAGCCGCAGGCCTTTGCCCCGTACCACCTTGAGCAGCCCGACCTGACGCGCCTGCTGTGGGTGTTCGAAGGCTTCACGTCCTATTACGACGACCTGCTGCTGCTGCGCTCGGGTGCGATCACGCAGTCCGACTACCTGCGCTTGCTGGCCAAGACCATCACCAGCGTGGCCCGCACGCCGGGCCGCGCCAAGCAGTCGGTGGAGGAAAGCTCGTTCGACGCGTGGACGCGCTATTACAAGCAGGACGAGAACTCGCCCAACGCGCTGGTCAGTTACTACACCAAGGGCGCGCTGGTCGCGCTGGGCCTGGACCTGCTGATCCGCCGCGACACCGCCGGCCGCCATTCGCTGGACGACGTGATGCGCCTGCTGTGGGAACGCTATGGCCGCGACTTCTATCAGGGCAATCCGCAGGGCTTGCCCGAAGACGGCCTGCCCGCGCTGATCCAGGAAGCCACCGGCGTGGATGCGCGCCGCTTCATCGCGCGCCATGCCTACGGCACGGCCGACGTGCCGCTGGCCGAACTGCTGGCCGCCGAAGGCATCACGCTGCAATGGAAGACGGCGGCCAACATCCCGTCGCTGGACGTGCGCACGCGCAAACTGGGCGACTCGCTCGCGCTGGCCACCGTGCTGGAAGGCGGCGCGGGCCACCAGGCCGGCCTGTCGGCGGGCGATGTGCTGGTAGCGGTGGATGGCTTGCGGGTGGATGCGCCCGCCGGCCTGGACCTGCTGCTGGCGCAGTACCGCCCCGGCGACCGCGTGACGGTGCACGTGTTCCGCCGCGACGAACTGCGCGCGTTCCGGGTAAGGCTCACCGCGCCCGAAGCGCTGGATTGCGTGTTGACGGTATAGCGCCGCGCGTCGGGGTATCCGGCACAGGGGCCCATCGGGCCCCTTCTTTTCGGTCCCCCTCTTTTCGGGTCCCTTCTTAATTCAGCTTGGCCCCCGAGGCCTCCACCGCCTTTTTCCACGCCTCCAGTTCGCGGTCGATATGGCTGGCGAAATCGGCCGGCGAGGAGCCCACCGTTTCATAGCCATAGCCCGCCAGTTGCTGCTTCAACGCGGGCAACGCCACGGCGTCGGCAATGCCGCGGCTCAAGGCGTTGACGACGTCGGGCGGCGTGCCCGCCGGCGCCAGCACCCCGTACCAGCCGTTCACGACGAAGCCCGGGACGCTTTCGGCCACCGTCGGCACGTCGGGCAGCAAGGGCGAGCGGCGTTCGCCGGTGACCGCGATGGCCTTCAACTTGCCCGCCTGCACCTGCGGCAACGACGTGGAGATGCTGTCGAACATCAATGACACCTCGCCGCCCAGCAAGGCGACGACCGCCGGGCCGCTGCCCTTGTACGGCACGTGCATCATGTCCACGCCCGTCTGGTTCTTGAACATCTCGGCAGCCAGATGGCTGGTGTTGCCATTGCCGGCGGAGGCGAAACTGAGCTTGCCGGGATGGTCCTTGCCGTAGGCGATCAGTTCGGGGATGGTGCTGGCCGGCGTGGACAGGGGCGCGGCCACCAGCATCGGCAACGTCGCCACCAGCGAGACCGGCGCGAAGTCGCGGCGGGTGTCGTAGGGCAAGGACGGATACAGGCTGGGGTTGATGGCATGCGCGGCCAGCACCATCAGCAAGGTGTAGCCGTCGGGCTTGGCGCGGGCCAGTTGCGCGGACGCGATGGCGCCGCCCGCGCCTGGCTTGTACTCCAGCACCACCGGCTGACCCCACTTCTTCTGCAGTTCCGCGCCCAGCGGCCGGGCCAGCATATCGGCGCTGCCGCCCGGCGGATACGGAATCAGCAAGGTGATGGGCTTGTCGGGGTAGGCCGGGGCGGCCTCGACGGCGCCCACGGACAGGACGCCGAGCGACGCGGCGATCAGAAGCGAACGGATCATCAGGGGTCTCCTTTGCCCGAAAGCGGACGCAAACCGTCAGGCGTAGCGCGGCGTGCCGGCCGGATCCAGCACGATCACGCGCGGCGTCTCCGGAAAGTGCAGCGGCGCCTCGGTCACGGAACGCAGGAACGCCGCGGTAATTCCCGCCTTCATGGCGTAGACATTCAAGCCGCCGGGCGTCACGTCGATCACCGCCAGATCGGTATAGATGCGCGTCACCACGCCCTTGCCAGTCAGCGGATAGGTGCATTGGCGCAGCACCTTGGGCGTGCCGTCGCGGCCGCGGTGCTCCATCGTGACCAGGACCTGCTTGGCGCCCACGGCCAGGTCCATCGCGCCGCCCACGGCGGGGATGGCGTCGGCCGCATCGGTCTTCCAATTGGCCAGGTCGCCCGATTCCGATACCTGGAACGCGCCCAGCACGGCGTAGTCCAGGTGGCCGCCGCGCATCATCGCGAACGACACGGTGTGCTCGGTGATCGAGGCGCCGTCCAGCAGCGTGATGGGCTGGCGGCTGGCGTTGATCAGGTCCGGGTCCACGTTTTCGCCGCTGGCCGCCGGGCCCATGCCCAGGATGCCGTTTTCGCTGTGCAGCAGGATGTCCTTGTCGGACGGCAGGTAGTCGCCCACCAGCGTCGGCATGCCGATGCCCAGGTTGACGATGGAGCCATCGGGAATGTCGCTGGCCAGCAGCTCTGCGATCTGCTGCCGGGTCAAGCCAGTGATGTCTTGCATGTCAGGCCTCCACCCGCACCACGGATTTCACGAAGATGCCCTGCGTCATGACCTGCTCGGGTACGAACGTGCCCAGCGGCACGACCTCGTCGACCTGCGCGATGGCGTGGCCGGCGGCCATGCACATCACCGGGTTGAAGTTGCGCGCCGCGTGCCGATACATCAGGTTGCCCCAACGATCGCCCAGATGCGCGCGGATCAGCGCGTAATCGCCGCGCAACGGATGCTCCAGCACGTAGCCCACGCCGTCGATCACTTCCTGGCGGCGGCCCGCGGCCAGTTCGGTGCCGTAGCCCGTGGGCGTGTAGAACGGCCCCAGGCCCGCGCCCGCAGCGCGCAACCGTTCGGCCAGCGTGCCCTGCGGCACGCATTCCAGTTCCACCTCGCCGGCGCGGAATGCGCGCGCAAACGCATCGGAATTGGGCGGGCGCGGATGCGAGCAGATGATCTTGCGGACCTGCTTGCGAATCAGCAGCGCGGCGATGCCGCGCTCGAACGTGCCGGCGTTGTTCGAGATGATGGTCAGGTCGCGCCGGCCCGATTCCGCCAGGCACTGCAGCAGTTCATACGGCACGCCCGCCTCGCCGAAGCCGCCCACCAGCACGGATGCGCCGTCGGGAATCACCGCCACGGCCTCGGCCATGGATGCTTGAATCTTATCGATCACGTCTATTGCTCCTGCTCTAGTCCGGCCGCGTCCACGATCTGTTTCCAGCGGGCGCGCTCCTGGCCGATGAACGCGGTGAATTCGGCCGGCGTGTTGCCACCGGCCTGCCCGCCCATGGCCTTGAAGCGGTCGCTGACTTCGGGGCTCTGCACGACGTCGCGGGTGGCGGCGTAGAGCTTGCCGATGACGTCTTCCGGCGTGCCGGCCGGCGCGACCAGGCCGAACCAGGCGGTCACCACCATGTCCTTCACGCCGGCCTCGGCCATGGTCGGAACGTCCGGCAGTTCGGCCAGACGGCGGTCGCTGGTGACGGCCAGCGCGCGCAGCTTGCCGGACTGGATGAACGGCATCGAGCTGGGCAGGTTGTCGATCATGAACGTGAACTGCTGGCCCAGCAGCGCGGCCACCGCGGGCCCCGCGCCCTTGTAGGGCACATGCGTGCCGGGGATGCCGGCGCGCTGCTTGAACAACTCGGCCGACAGGTGCGGCGACTGCCCCGCGCCGGAACTGCCGAAGGACACCTTGGCGGGATCCTTCCGAGCCAGGGCCAGCAGGTCGGCGACCGCACGGGCGGGCGAGGCTTCGTTGACGACCAGCACGTTGGGCACCGAGATCACCAGCGTCACGGGCGCGAAGTCGGCGGGCTTGTAGGGCAGCGTCTTGTAGAGCGCGTAGTTGATGGCGTTGGGGCCGATGTTGCCCATCAGCAAGGTGTAGCCGTCCGGCTTGGCGCGCGCCATCGTCTGCGCGCCGATGATGCCTGCGGCGCCCGCGCGGTTTTCCACGATGACCTGCTGCCCAAGCTTGGCGCCCAGCTTGTCCGCGATCAGCCGCGCGGCGATGTCGGTGGTGCCGCCGGGCGCGGCCGGGACGATGAGGGTGATCGGCCGTTCAGGCCAGGCGGCATGGGCCTGGCCTGCCAGGGCCAATGCCACCGCGCCGGCAGCCAGCCAGCGATGCGCGTGCAACATGCTTGTCTCCCGACGTGATCATTGATTGATCAACTTGTGGAGACAGAGTGTGTGCGCCGCGGGGGCAAATGCCTATTCTGCAATCTGGAGGGCGGCCTTCGCCTGAGGTGAAGCCGCCCTCCCTGCGCGCTACGGCTGGCGGCGGATGACGCTATTGGCGTACATCGGGCCTTGCACCAGATGGCCCGTCATGACGTTGGTCTGATACCGCTGCACGACGCCGCCCAGCGTCGCCGGGTCCAGCAGCGCGCGCATCGTCGCAAAGCCTGCCGAGTCCACGCGCGCCGGCGCGCGGCCCTTGGGATACAGGGCGCGCTTGCTATCTTCCATCGGCGCCTGCAGCACGCCGCCGCTGGCGGTCAGGTCCAGCACCAGCTTGCCGTCGCGCACCCGCGCCGATCCCGAGGCGCCCAGCTCGGCGTCGTCCAGCAGCAGGCTGCCGGTCAGCGCATAGTCGCCCGAGGGCAGCGGCTGCACATAGAGGCGCAAGGTGTAGGGCGGTTCGCCATGGCCATCGTCGATCGTCCAGCGGTACTCGCCGGCGGACAAGACGGGGGACGCCGCAGCCGCCTGCGGGGCTGGCGCCGCCGGCGCGGCGTGCGCCGGCAAGCCCGCGTACAGCGCAACGCCGAAGGCGGCGGCGCGCAGCGCCTGTTGCAAGGAAATCTTCATCGCTTTTCTCCTGAGGGTTCGATCAATACTTGACGCGCATGTTCAGCATGACGCTGCGCGGTTCGCCGTAGGCATTGCCCATGTCGGCGTTGCCCAGCCGCTGGTAATAGACCTTGTCGAACAGGTTGTTCACGTTCAGTCCCAGCGACACGTGGTCGCTCACGCGGTAGCCGATCCGCGCGTTCCAGATGGCGTAGCCGCCCTGCGACACGCGCACCGAACTGCCCGAGACCGGGCCCTGCACGGCGCTTTCGGTGTAGACGCCGCTCTTGACGTTGACGCCACCGCCGACGCTCCAGCGGTTCCACTCGCTGGGCAGCTGATAGGTCGTCCACAGCTGGAAGATGTGCTTGGGCGTGAAGGTGCGGAACGGCGCGCCGCCGTTCTCCGCATCCTTCAGATAGCGCGTGGTGTTGAAGGTGTAGCCGCCCGCCACTTCCCAGCCCGGCGCCAGCCGGCCGGATACTTCCGCCTCGAAGCCCTGGCTGCGCACCTGCCCGCTGGCCTGGTAGCAGCAGTCGCCGACTTCCGGATAGTTGGGGTCGCTCTGCGCGCGGTTGCGTTCGGTGATGCGGAACAGCGCGAACGAGGTGTTCAGGCGCCCGTCCAGCCATTCGCTCTTCACGCCGGCTTCGTAGTTCGAACCCACCACGGGGGGCAGCGAGCCGCCGTCGGCGGTGCGCAGGTCGCTTTGCACGCGGAAGATGTCCGCGTAGCTGGCGTAAGCGCTCCAGTGGTCGTCGATGTCGTAGACGAGGCCGGCATACGGCGTCATCCGGCCGTGTTCGGTGACAGCCGGATCCGTCACGCCCGTCATCAGGTTTTCGCTTTGCGTTCGCCACCAGCTCATGCGCGTGCCCAGCACCAGCGTCAGCGGATCGGCCACTTTCAGCCGGGCCATCGCGTAGACGCCCGACTGGCGCGTCTTCACGTCGCTTTGGCTGCCCCACTGCGGATCCGCGGGTTCGGGATAGTCGCGGACGTCATAGTGGAAGACGTCCACCGGCTGCGGCGGGAACCCCGGCAGCGAATAGGCGTTGTACGAACGCGCGCTGCGGTCGTACCAGTTGCCGCCGAAGACGAGTTCATGGCGCCGGCCCAGCGCCTCGAACGCGCCCGACACCATCAGGTCGACACCCAGTTGCCGGTTGCGGTATTGGTTGCCGCCGCCGTACAGGCGCGGGCCCAGGCCGGTTACGCGGTCCACCGCGCCGCGCACATACGCGTACTTCAACTTGCTGGTCTCTTCGGCCTGGTTGACGTTGAGCTTGACCGTCCAGTCCGAAGAAAAGCGGTGCGCCAGTTCCGCGAATATCTGTGTGTTCTCGAAGTCCCAACGGTTCCAGTCGGCGCCCAGGAACGTGCCGCGCGTCAGCCCCAGATCGCCGCCGTCCTTGTAGCGCGGCATCTGCATCATGAACGGCAGCCAATCGCGCCGCTGATAGCTGCCGCCCAGCGTCAACAGCGTGTCCGGCGTCAGGTCGGCTTCCAGGATGCCGTAGTAGGCCTGCTTCTGCGAATTGGCGACGTCGTAGAAATACTTGCGGTCTTCATAGGCAGCGGCCACGCGGCCGCGCACAGACCCCGAGGCGTTCAGCGGCGAAGACAGGTCCGCTTCGCCGCGGGTGTTGTCCCACGAGCCGGCGCTGGCCGAGCCCGAAAACTGGAACTCTCGCGTGGGGCGCTTGCGGACCAGGTTGATCACGCCGCCCGGCTGGCCGGCGCCGTTGAACAGGCCGGCGGCGCCCCGCAGCAGCTCCACGTGATCGAACATGAACAGATCCGGCTGCGCCCACGATGCGCCGCCCGTCTGCATGGGCACGCCGTCATACTGGAAGTATTCGATCTGGAAGCCGCGCGAATAGAACTGCGGGATGGCCGCGGTGGCCGCCAGGTCGGTGGTGATGCCGGGGGTCTGCGCCATGGCGTCTTCCAGCGACGTCATGTTCTGGTCTTCGATGCGCTGGCGCGTGATGACGGACACCGATTGCGGGATCTCGCGCAGCGACAGCGGCAGTTTGCCGCCGATGGTGACGCTGGGCGCGGTGTAGGACGCGCTGCCTTCGGTCACGCCGGCTTCCTCGCCCCGTACCGTCACCGGCGCCAACGTGGTGGTTTCCGGCGCCGTCTGCGCCGAGGCCGCCCCCGCGGCCAGGCCGAACATCATGGCGCCGCGTCCCAGCCAGACCGCGCGGCCCACGCGTGCCCCGCCCTGCCGGGCCGGCCGGCCCCCACCTGTCTTGATACCCACAATTCCCTCCGACGATCCGTCTTCAAATAAGACTGATAATCATCTTCAACGGGCGAATTGCGGGCAATCGAAAAGGCTTTCGATTTTGGGACTAAGGCTTTCGAATTTCCGCGGATGCGGCGTGCAGGGCCAACCACAGCCGGTCCGCGACAGGGCCTTGCGGGCGGTCGCTGCGCCGGGCGGCCACAAGGTCCTCGACGCTGCCCGGAAGATGGCGGCTGGCGATCGACACCAGCCGGCCGTCGCGCAATTCGTCTTCGATCAAAAAGCGCGGCAAATGGCCCCAGCCCATGCCTTGCAGGATGACGTCCTTCTTCATGAGCTGGTCGGGCACCGTGCATTGCGGGGCGCCGTCGACCATGAAGTAATCGCGCGGCGGCGTATGGCGGGCCGTGTCGCGCATCACGCATTGCGTGGCCTCGCGCAATTGCGGCAAGCTCACTGCGCGGCCGCGCGCGGCGGGCAGGAACCCCGGCGCCGCCACAGGAACGAACGGCACCTTGGCCAGGTCCAGCCATTCGATGCGCGGATCCTGCTTGTCCACGCGATGCAGGATCAGGTCCGCGTCGCCGTCGAGCAGGCGTTCGGTCGGGCCGCCCACGGCCTCGAAGTGCAGATGCAGGCGCGTACCGGGGCACTGCGCGGAAAAGCGGTTCAACACGGCCAGCATCCACGGCCGCGGGCAGAAGTCGCCGATCACCACATGCAGGTCGCTTTCCTCGCCCATCGCCAATTGCGCGGCGTGCGTGCGCAAGCCTTCCAGTTCGCGCAGCAGGCCTTGCGCGCGGCGGTGGAAGGACTGACCCGCCGGCGTCAGCCGCACGCGATAGCCGCTGCGGTCCAGCAAGGCCAGATCCAGCTGGCGCTCCAGCTTGGCCACGGCCGCGAACACCGCGGGGTGCGAACGATGCAGCGCGGCGGCGGCGGCCTGGAAGCCGCCCGCGCGCGCCACGGCGTCGAAGCACTGCAGGTCGTGCAGGGTGAAGTCGCTCATGCGCGCCTCTAGTGTCTGTCTTTCTGACAATGATGGTCTGGACTTTGTAATTTCTTCCGGATGAGCGCGCAACTACGATTTGCCTCATCCCAACCCGACCAGGCAGACCCGCCATGCAAGACCTCTCCTTCTTCACCACCGGCGACGGCGTCGCCATCGCCTACCGCATCGATGGCGACGCGCGCCTGCCGGTGCTGGTGCTGTCCAACTCCATCGGCACCACGCTGCACATGTGGGACGGGCAGATCCCGGCCCTGTCCCGCCACTTCCGCGTGCTGCGTTACGACACCCGCGGCCACGGCGCGTCCGGCGTGCCGGCAGGCGCCTATTCGATGGACCGGCTGGGCCGTGACGTCATTGAACTGCTGGACGGGCTAGACATCCCGCGCGCCCATTTCCTGGGCCTGTCATTGGGCGGTTTCATCGGGCAATGGCTGGGCGTGCATGCGCCGGATCGCATCGACCGGCTGATCCTGGCCAACACGTCCGCCTACCTGGGACCCGCGCCGCAATGGGATGCGCGCATCGCCGCGACGCTACAGGCGCCCGACATGACGGAGACCGCCGCCATGTTCCTGGGCAACTGGTTTCCCGCCCCCATGCTGCAAGCCGGCGGCCCCGTCATCGACGCGTTCCGCGCCGGGCTGATGGCCACCGACAAGCATGGCCTGGCGGGCGCGTTCGCCGCCGTGCGCGACGTGGACTTGCGGCGCACCATCGCGCTGATCACCGCGCCGACCCTGGTCATTTCAGGGCGCGATGACACCGTGACGGCGGCCAGCCATGGCGCGGCCATCGCGGCCACGGTACCGGGCGCGCAGCCGCTGGAGCTGCCGGCGGTGCACCTGACGAACATCGAACAGCCCGAGGCGTTCATGGACGCGGTGCTGCGGTTCCTGCTGCCGCGCTGAAGCGGCCCCGCCCGGCCTCAGCGCAAGGCGCTGGGGCTGGCGTTGAAGCGGCGGCGGAACGCCACCGAGAAATGCGCGGGCGCGTAGCCCACGTGCCAGGCGGCTTCCGACACGCTCATGCCGCCATTCAGTATCAGGTCGCGGCCGCGCACCAACCGCGCTTCCTGCACGCAACGCGCCATGCTCAGGCCGAATGCGCGCTTGAATGCCTGTTCCAGCTTGCGGGTGTGCAGGCCGAATTCGCGCGCCAGTTCGGATGCTCCCGGCGGCTGTCGCAGGTCGGCCAACAACCGGCGGCGGGCTTCATGCGCCGCGTCCAGTTCGCGCGCCGCGGAGAGGGCGGGCTCCGCGGACAAGGCGGTGGTTCGGGTCGCTTGCGCCAACGCGATGGCCGCCAGTTCCAGCCCCTTGGCAGCCAGATACAGGCGGCGGGCCGCCCCGTCGAAGGCGCAGACCCGCACCTGGTCGGCGATGCGGCGCGCGTCGCGCCCGGCCGCGCCGTGCCAGACGACCGGGTCGCTCGAGGGCTGGCCGGGAGCAAGCTGCTTGAAGAAGTCCGGCTCCAGGCCCAGTTCCGACCACACCGCCGTATCGGGCAGGCTGACCATCGCGTACTGCTGGTCTACGCCTGCCTCGAAGGCGTCCGCGCCCTGCGCCTGGCCGGTGTTCCACGCCAGGAACAGCGTCGGGCCCTGCAGGCGCAAGGCGGTGCGGTCTTCGATCCGGCTGTGCACCTGGCCGTCGAGCATGATGACTTTCAAGCCGCGGTGCAGCGGTTCGTCGCGCCAGCGCGTGGCGCTGCGCCGGAACACGCCTGCGTGCAGGGCGACGCCGCCGGGCTGGCTCAGTACCGCGTCAACGCGGTGGTGTTCGGCGGCGGCGCGCGGGGAAGGCATGGACGGATCCGGGTCTTATTTGAGAATAATTATTATTACTCAAATATGGCCCGCCCGCCCGCACGACGGCAGGCTTACTCCCCTGCCCGTTCCCAGCGGCGCTGGATGGCCTTGGCCGCCACGACCCCGTCCGCCATCGACGTGACGACGCAGGGATGCATGCGGTGCGCGACTTCGCCCACCGCGTAGATGTCGGGCACGCTGGTTTCGGCGGTGGCGAAATCCGTGCGGATGTAGCCGCGTTCGTCGCGGGCCAAGCGCAGGCCGTCGGCGAAGGCGGCTTGCGGCTCCCAGCCGTAGAAGACCAGGATCAGGTCGTACTGCTGGCCGTCCACGCTGCGCCTCGCGGGATCCACCCGGTAAGGGCCGATGCGCACGCCTTCGCGGCCGGCGCGCGTCACCCATTGCTGCTGGGCACGGACGCTGCGGGCGTACAGGTGCACGGCGCGGGCGCCGCGGTTGCGCACATAGACGTAGTTTTCGAAGGCGTTGTCGCCGCCGCCCAGCACCGCGACGGACAGGCCGGAGTAGTCCTGCGCCACGATGGGGGAACCCGGGCCGATCAGCACGCCGGGCCACGAGGCCCCCGGCGGGTGGTCCGGCAGGCCCTTGGCGCGCACGCCCGAGGCGATGACGAGCGTGCGTCCGCGCACCGGCGTCTGGCTGCCGTCCGGGCCGGTCAGGGTGGCCTGGATGCCGCCCTTGCAGGGCAAGACGCCCGTCACCCGGGTTTCCAGGCGCAGCGGCACGCCGGCCGCGCGCACGCTCGCGTCGATGTTGGCCGCCACCTGCTGCCCGGTCACCCCGGGCAGCACCGCGATCCAATCGTCGGCGAACGGATTGTCATTGCCCAGCCCGCCCAGGCGGGCGCTGGCTTCGACCAATAGCGGGGACAGACCGAGCCTGGCCAACCACAGGGCGCAGGAAGCGCCGGCCGGGCCGCCGCCTACAATGACCGCATCGTGCATCTGTTGCATTTCACCCCTTATCGACTGCGCCGGCGTCGTCAAAGACGCCCGGACATGGCCGAATTGTAGCCAGCGCGCCGCCCCTGACCCGCCGTCGCCTTACAATTCCGGCTGTCCCACCCAGGTTTTCATCATGCCCACACGCCGCATCATCCTTTCCGGGCTTGCGCTCGACGCCCGCATCGGCATCCTCGAGCACGAGCGACGCGCCACCCAGCCCCTGCACGTCGATGCCGAGTTCGACGTGGACATCCAGCGCTCGGTCGACGACCACGATATCCACAGCGTGCTGGACTACCGCCGGCTGCGCGAGGCCATCGTCGAGGAATGCACGCAGGCGCATGTGAACCTGATCGAAACCCTTTCCGAACAAGTCGCCGCGCGCCTTCTGGCCGACTTCCAGGAAATCCGCTCGCTGCGCCTGCGCATCAGCAAACCCATGGCCTTTTCCGACTGTGCGGCGGTAGGCGTGGAAATCCAGATCACGCGTTGACCATGAACGATATCGCTCCCCCTATCCGCTTCCGCACGGAAGCCGAAGAGAATGCAGCCCCCACGCTGCGCGCACAAGATGCGCTTGCTGCCCCCCAAGGGGGCTCTCCCCCCTTGGGGCGGCCCGGCGGGGAGACGGCCCCCACGCCGCGCGCAAAAGATGCGCTTGCTGCGGAGAAGGCCCGCTACGAAGGCAACAAGCTCACCAAGCGCCTGGCCCGCGAGA
>NZ_DBHKZA010000029.1:26634-34076 GCF_057314935.1 Achromobacter sp. | reverse complement strand
GCGGAGAAGGCCCGCTACGAAGGCAACAAGCTCACCAAGCGCCTGGCCCGCGAGACCACGCGCGCGCTGTCCGACTACAACATGATCGGCGAAGGCGACCGCGTCATGGTCTGCCTGTCGGGCGGCAAGGATTCCTACGCGATGCTGGACATCCTGCTCCAGCTGCAAAAGCGCGCGCCGTTCAAGTTCGAACTGATCGCGGTGAACCTGGACCAGAAGCAGCCTGACTTCCCCGACCACATCCTGCCCCAGTACCTGAAAGAACTGGGTGTGCCCTTCCACATCGAGACGCAGGATACGTATTCCATCGTCACGCGCGTGCTGGAAGAAGGCAAGACGATGTGCTCGCTCTGCTCGCGCCTGCGCCGCGGCATCCTGTACCGCGTCGCCTCCGAGCTGGGCGCCACCAAGATCGCGCTGGGCCACCACCGCGACGACATCCTGGCCACGTTCTTCCTGAACCTGTTCTACGGGGGCAAGGCCAAGGGCATGCCGCCCAAGCTGGTGTCCGACGACGGCCGCCACACGGTGATCCGCCCGCTGGCCTATGTGGCCGAAACGGACCTGATCGCCTACGCCGAGCTCAAGCAGTTCCCCATCATCCCGTGCAACCTCTGCGGCTCCCAGGAAAACCTGAAGCGCAAGGAAGTGGGCCGGATGATCAAGGACTGGGACAAGCAGCATCCGGGCCGGTCGTGGAACGTGTTCAACGCGCTGTCGCGCGTGGTGCCGTCGCATCTGATGGACCGCGACCTGTTCGACTTTGTCGGCCTGAAGCCCACCGGCGTGCCGGACGCCAACGGCGACACGGCGTTTGACGCCGTGGATCCGGACGAAGACGGCGACGATGCCTGCGGCGATACGCCAGAAGCACTGGAACCGGGCGCGATCGTCGAAAAGAAGGTGATGTTCACGCGCAGTTGATGCGACGGGTCGCGCACAAAAAAAAGGCCGCATGCATGCGGCCTTTTTTTGCGTTCAGCCCATCAGCGCTTACGCGTTCAACACCCGGATCGGCTTGCCCGCCTGGAACGCCTTCACGGCTTCCAGCGAATTTTGATAGAACGCTTCGAAGTTCTCGCGGCTGACGTAGCCCAGGTGCGGGGTCAGGATCACGTTGTCCAGGTCGCGCACGCTGTCGGTGGGAGACAGCGGTTCTTCGGGATAGACATCCAGGCCGGCGCCCGCAATGCGGAACTTCACCAGCGCGTCCATCAGCGCTTCGTTATCCACCAGGCCGGCGCGCGACGTGTTCACCAGGTAGGCGGTCGGCTTCATCGCGGCCAAGGCGGCGGCGTCCACCACATGGCGGCTGCGGTCCGACAGGATCAGGTGCAGGCTGACGACGTCGGACGTGGCGAAGAGCTCGTGCTTGTCCACCCGCTTGACGCCGGCGGCCTCGGCGCGCTCGTCCGTCAGGTTGGGACTCCAGGCCACCACGTCCATGCCGAACGCCTGGCCCACCTTGGCCACGGCGGCGCCCAGCTTGCCCAGGCCCAGCACGCCCAGCCGCTTGCCGGCCAGCGGCTCGGGCATGGCGGTTTGCCACATGCCGCGGCGCATGGCCGCGTCCTCGGCGGGCAGGTGCTTGAACAGGCCCAGGATGTGCGCCCAGGCCAGCTCGGCCGTGGCGGTGTTGGCGTCGGCGCTGCCGGGCGCGCCGCACACGACGATGCCCTGCGCGGTGCAGGCGGGCATGTCGATGGCGTTGTTGCGCATGCCGGTCGTGATCAACAGGCGCAGCTTGGGCAGCGCGCGGATGCGTTCGGCGGGGAACGGCGTGCGCTCGCGCATCGCCACGATCACGTCGAACGGCTCAAGCGTGGCCTCGACCTGTTCGTCCGGAATGAAGTTGTTGAAGATCTGGACCTCGGCGTCGCCGCCCAGCGAGGTCCAATCCGCATAGCGTCGGGCTACGTCGTGGTAATCGTCGAGAATTGCGATTTTCAAGTGTTGTCTCCGGGAGGCGTGGCGCTTGTCGCGCCAGCCTGCCCGGCCGGCGCGCGGCGCCGGTCAGTTCAAACGGGCTTTGAGTTGGTCCAGCGGGATCGCGCCGCTGACGCGCGACCCATCGGCGAAGAACAGCGTGGGCGTGCCGCGCACCATCAACTGGTGGCCCAGGGCCAGCAGCTTGTCTTCCGGCACGTCGCAGCTTGCGGTGGCGGGCTTCTTGCCGCGCACCATCCAGTCGTCCCAAGCCTTGCCCTGGTCTTTGGCGCACCACACGTCGCGCACCTTGTCCTTGGAATCCGGCGACAGGATCGGGTACATGAAGGTATAGACAGTGACGTTGTCCAGGTCTTCCATGGTCTTGCGCAACTGCTTGCAATAGCCGCAATTGGGATCTTCGAAGATCGCGACCTTGCGCGAACCGTCGCCCTTGACCTGCTTGATGGCCAGATCCAGCGGCAGCTGGTCGAACGAGACGGCGCTGAGCTTTTCCTGGGATTCGCGAGTAACGTCGCGGCGCGTCATGGCGTCGATCAACGGTCCTTCCATGACCCAGGTGACCTTTTCATCCGTGTAGATCAGGTCCATGCCCAGTTGCACTTCGAACAGGCCATAGGGCGTGCGGCGCACGGCCGTCACGTCCATGCCGGTGAAGCGCTGCTGGAAACGTTCCTTGACGGCATCCGCCACCGGGTCGATCTGCGTGGTGGACACGCTTTTTTCACCCTTGCCAGGCTGACCGACAGACTGCGTGGACACGGACTTGTCCCCCTTGGCGGGCGCTTGCGCCATCGCAGAGGCGGACAACCCCAGGCCACCGGCCAGGAAACAAGCCGCCAGGGTGGCGGAGATGCGGAATTTCATCGGTACTCCTGTACTTATCGTGTTCTTTGGAGGCAAGCGTAACGCATCGCGGCGGGGCCGGCCGGAGGGGAAACGGATGCAGCGCGGATCTCAGTCAGACTCCCGCCGCCCGTCAAGGTTCCAAAAGCATGCCCGACGGGGTTCAATTGGCCGATGCGCCGGCGATCAGGCGGCGCTTGACCAGCGGCGCCTTTTCGACCCAGTGCATGCCCGCGTTGCGCAGCCACACCAGCGGCGTGGCGCGCGATGCGAACAGCTTGTGCAGGCCGTCGGTGGCCAGGCGCATGGCCAGCACCGGTTCGGCGCGCGCACGCTGGTAGCGGTGCAGCACCCGCAGGTCGCCCGCCGTGCGGTAGGATTCGCGGCCCGCCACCGTGCGCGCCAGCGCCTCGACGTCGCCCAGGCCCAGGTTCAGCCCCTGACCCG
This sequence comes from Achromobacter sp., assembly GCF_057314935.1. Classification (NCBI taxonomy): domain Bacteria; kingdom Pseudomonadati; phylum Pseudomonadota; class Betaproteobacteria; order Burkholderiales; family Alcaligenaceae; genus Achromobacter; species Achromobacter sp. The sequence continues at coordinate 30,836 of NZ_DBHKZA010000029.1, read as the reverse complement.
CCAGCGGATGCAGGCGGTGCGCGGCGTCGCCGGCCAGCGCGATGCCGGGCGCCACCATCTGGGCCCGTTCCAGCGTCAGCGGGAAGCCGTGCAACTTGCTGCGCACTTTCAATTTGCCCAAGCGGCCTTCGGAGGCCTCGGCCAGCAGGCTTTCCAGCTTGGCGGCCTGTTCTTCGGGGGGCAACGCCAGCAAGGCCTGCGCCGGTTCGGTGCGCATGGACCAGACCATCGACACCTGCGGGCCGTCCGCGGTATCGGGCAGCGGCAACAGGGCCAGCACGCCGTCGTCGCGGAACCACTGGATGGCCGTGCCCTGATGGGCGCGTTCAGCGTCCAGATGCACGACCAGGCCGGTGTCGTCATAGGACACCGCGTCGTGTTTCATGCCTGCCGCCGTACGCAGCGGCGAGGCCGCGCCGTCAGCGCCGACGAACAGCTCGGCCTGGATGCGCGTGCCGCTTTCGGTATCGACCGCGCCGCCTTGATAGCCCGTGCAGCGGTCTTCCAGCCAGGGGATGCCGAACATCCGCACGGCCTGGATCAGCACGCGCTCGATTTCGCCGGACTCCACGATCCAGGCCAGTTGCGGCAGGGCCGCCTGCCAGGCGTTCAAGTTGACCTGCCCGTCGGCATCGCCGTGGATTTCCATGGCTTGCACAGGCATCAGCCGGGAAGCGGGCATCGCGTCCCAGACGCCCAGCTCGGCCAGAAAGCGCTGGCTGGCGGGCGAAATGGCATAGACGCGCGGGTGGTAGCGGTTGGGATCGGCGGCCGGCACCGACGTGCGCGGCGCCAGGACGGCGACGCGCTGGCCGCGGCGGGCCAGCGCCAGGGCGGTGGACAGGCCGACGATGCCGGCCCCGCAAACGACGATTTGATGGCTCATCTTGCCGAGGGCTCCCCCGCTTGCTTGGGCCACAGCACCCACATCTGGCCCCGTTGTTTCATGCGGCCCGCCTGCTGGCCGGCCTCTTCGCCGTAACCCCAGTAGAAGTCGGCGCGCGCGGCGCCGCGGATGGCCGTGCCCGTGTCCTGGGCAAACACCAGCCGCTGCAGCGGCCGGTCGGAGGCCGGGAGCGTGGTGGCCAGATAGACCGGCGTGCCCAGCGGCACGAAGGTGGCGTCGACCGCTACCGAGCGCTTGGGCGCGAGCGGGATCGCGTAGGCGCCTTTGGGTCCCTGTTCGGGGTCGATGACCGGCTCTTCGCGGAAGAAGACGACCGCCGGGTTGGCGTTCAGCATTTCCTGCACGCGTTTCGGATTGCGCTGCGCCCAGGCGCGGATGTTCTGCATGGACGCCTGATCGGCGGTCAGCTCGCCGCGGTCGATCAGCCAGCGGCCGATCGACACGTAGGGCTGGCCGTTGTGGTCGGCGTAGGCCACGCGGATGGTCTTGCCGGCGTCGGGGCCGTCGGTCAGCTGCACGCGGCCCGAGCCCTGCACCTGCAGAAAGAAGTTGTCCACGGGGTCGTCCACCCACACCACGACGGGCGGGCGGCGGCCCGAGGACTCGATGGCGGCGCGGGTGTCGTAGGGCACGACCCGCTTGCCGTCGAGCTTGCCGCGCACGCGCTTGCCCGCCAGGTCGGGATAGATGGATCCCAGATCGATCGTCAGCAGGTCGGCCGGCACGGCGTACAGCGGCCACTGGTGGTTGCCGCCCTGGCGGCGCGAGCCTCGCACCAGGGGTTCGTAATAGCCCGTGACGGTGTTGGTGGCCGGCTTGCCGTCGGCCGCGTTCAGGCGCCACGGCTGCAGATAGGTCTGCAGGAAGCGGCGCACGCCCTCGGCGTCGCCTGCGGCCGGGGCCCGGGACGGATCCACCGCGGCGGCGCACACGGGCTGCCAGGCGCGCGGCGTGGCGCGCGCGGGCGCGGCCAGGTTGCCGCTGGTGGGCCGCATCAGGCCGCGGCAATTGCGCAGGAACAGCGGCCAGAACTGCGTCAGGTCGTCGGAGGACCAGCCCGGCATTTCGGACCAGGTCCCGGCCTTGAACTTGCCCGCCAGGGCGCGCGGCGGGGTGTCCGGCAGGGCCGACAGCGGCGGCACCACCAAGGGGCCGTCGGCTGCGGGAACGCGCGTGCCGGGCAGGCTGCCGGATTCGCCGGATTCAGGGGGAACGTCCGAGGGGGTGGAACATGCCGCCAGCAGGACCGACAGCACGGACAGGCTAAGAATGCGCTTCATGAGCAGAGAGGAAAACGGGGCAACGGGCCAGGCCATTCAGTGCAAGGTGCGCGGCATGGCCAGGACGAATTCGGAGATCGGCACTTCGAACGGAATCCCGTTCTCGCCGACGCAGTGGTAGGTGCCGCGCATCGTGCCCACCGGGGTGGGCAGGGGACAGCCGCTCGTGTATTCGAAGGTCTCGCCGGGCGCCAGCAGGGGCTGCTGCCCCACGATGCCCAGTCCGCGCACTTCCTGCACGCGCTGGTTGCCGTCGGTGATGACCCAGTGGCGGCTGATCACCTGGGCGGGATGCTCCCCGGTATTGGTGATGCGCACGGTGTAGGCAAACACGAATTGCTGTTCGCCGGGATCGGACTGTTCAGGCACGAAGCGCGGAGAGACAGAGACGCTCAGGTCGTAAGGTTTCACAGTCCTTCCCTGTGTAGCGGGGCGCGGGGGCCGGATGACGCGCCCGACGCTTTCAAGACGCAGTTTTCGGACCCGCGGAACCGGGCTGTTCCCGATACCGCGCCTCAAACTGCAATAATGGCACATTATGCCCTCCCCGACTCCGAACATCATGTCATCCTCCACGGCTTCCACCCGCATCACCCCCAGCATCCTGTCGGCTGACTTCGCCCGCCTGGGCGAGGAAGTCCGCAATGTCGTCGCCGCCGGCGCCGACTGGATCCACGTGGACGTGATGGACAACCACTATGTCCCCAACCTGACCATCGGCCCGATGGTGTGCGCGGCGATCCGCCCCCACGTCCAGGTGCCGATCGACGTGCACCTGATGGTCGAACCGGTGGACGACCTGGTCCCGATGTTCGCCAAGGCCGGCGCCGACTACATCAGCTTCCACCCGGACGCGAGCCGCCACGTGGACCGCACGCTGTCCCTGATCCGCGAAAACGGCTGTAAGGCAGGCCTGGTGTTCAACCCCGCCACGCCGCTGACCTACCTGGACTACGTCATGGACAAGATCGACCTGGTCCTGATCATGTCGGTGAACCCCGGCTTCGGCGGCCAGAGCTTCATCCCCGGCGCGCTGACCAAGCTGCGCGAGGCGCGCGCGAGGATCGACGCCTGGATGCAGGCCGGCGGCCAGGAAATCGTGCTGCAGGTGGACGGCGGCGTCAAAATCGACAACATCGCCGAAATCCGCCGTGCGGGCGCCGACACGTTCGTGGCCGGCTCGGCCATCTTCGGCAAGCCCGACTACGCGGGCATCATCACGTCCATGCGCGAACAGATCGCCATCGGCGAAACCACGGCCATCTAAGGATCACGACGACATGACCGCTTTCCGCGCTGCGCTGCTGGACCTGGACGGCACCCTGCTGGACTCCATCCCCGATCTGGCCTTCGCGGCCAACGCCATGCGCGTGGAGCTCGGCATGACCGCGCTGCGCGAAGACGTGGTGGCCACTTTCGTGGGCAAGGGCGTGGACAACCTGGTCCGCCGCAGCCTGGGGGGCAGCCTGGACGCGGCCGATCCCTCGACCGCCGAGTTCGACCGCGCCCGCGAAGCCTTCTACCGCCACTACCACCTGGTCAACGGCGAACGCGCCCAGGTCTACCCCGGCGTCATCGACGGCTTGAAGCACATGCGCGACCAGGGCCTGAAGCTGGCCGTCGTCACCAACAAGCCCACCGAATTCACGCTGCCGCTGTTGCAGCGCACGGGTCTGGCGGGCTTTTTCGACGCCGTTGTCTGCGGCGACACCTGCGCGCGCCGCAAGCCCGACCCCGACCAGGTGCTGCACGCCTGCGAATTGCTGGGCGTGGCGGTGACCGAAGCCGTGACCATCGGCGACTCGATCAATGACGCGCAAGCCGGCCGCACGGCCGGCACGCAGGTCCTGGTGGTGCCTTACGGTTACAACGAAGGCCGTGACGTGCGCGAGCTGGATGTCGATGGTATAGTGGACACGCTTGTCAACGCCGCCCAGTGGGTGGCGCTCTGGAACCAAAACCAGAACGCCGCGAAAACCGCCTCCTGAAACGGGGCCCGGGGTAGCTGACAAACC
>NZ_DBHKZA010000029.1:20197-26534 GCF_057314935.1 Achromobacter sp. | reverse complement strand
CTGACAAACCCTGAATTCTCAAAGACTTATCCCGGATCAATGAACGCTTACCCCCAGAACCAAATGCTCGGCGCCTCGTGGCGCTGGTGGCGTTTGTCTTCCGGGTGGCGATGATCCCTCCCGGCCCTGGACGCGTATGCCGCCTAGTGCCGTAGCTGTGTAAAACACAGAGCCAAGCCCGGAACCAGTAACCTGGACCGGGCTTTTTTGTTGTGCGCCCGGTCTGAAAGCAAACATCAAATCGCTTACGAGACCCCGACATGACCGAAATCGAATTCAAGGCCCTCGCCGCGCAAGGCTACAACCGCATCCCGCTGGTCGCCGAGACCTACGCCGACCTGGACACCCCCCTGGGCATCTACCTGAAGCTGGCGCATGCGGGCCCGCTGGCCGGCCGCATGACCTGCCTGATGGAGTCCGTGGTGGGCGGCGAGCGCTTTGGCCGCTATTCGTTCATCGGCCTGCCGGCCCGCACGGTGATCCGCGCCAGCGGCACCCTGACGGAAGTGCTGCACGACGGCCAGGTCGTGGAAACCCACGAAGGCGATCCGCTGGCGTTCATCGAGCAGTACCAAGGCCGTTTCAAGGTCGCCCTGCGCCCCGGCATGCCGCGCTTTTGCGGCGGCCTGGCCGGCTACTTCGGCTATGACACCGTGCGCCACATCGAGCCCTGCCTGGGTCCGGCCGTCAAGCCCTTCCCGGCCGGCATGGAAGGCGGCACGCCCGACCTGATGCTGATGCACGTGGACGAACTGGTCATCGTGGACAACCTGGCCGGCCGCATCTACCTGATGGTCTATGCCGATCCCAGCCAGCCCGAGTCCTACAGCCGCGCCCAGCAGCGCCTGCACGACCTGCGCGCCCGCCTGCGACGCCCGGTGGAAATCCCGTACAGCCACGCCAGCATGCAGACCGAAGAGCGGCGCGACTTCAAGAAGGAAGACTATCTGGCGGCCGTGCACCGCGCCAAGGAACACATCGCCGCCGGCGACCTGATGCAGGTGCAGATCGGCCAGGTCATCGCCAAGCCCTTCCGCGATTCCCCGCTGTCCCTCTACCGCGCCCTGCGGTCGCTGAACCCCTCCCCCTACATGTACTTCTGGAACTTCGGCGACTTCCAGGTCGTAGGCGCGTCGCCCGAGATCCTGGTGCGCCAGGAACGCGTGGTGGACAACGGCGTGCCGAAATCGCAGATCACCATCCGTCCGCTGGCCGGCACCCGCAAGCGCGGCGCCACGCCCGAGGAAGACGCGGCGCTGGCCGCCGAACTGAAGGCGGACCCCAAGGAAGTGGCCGAACACGTGATGCTGATCGACCTGGCGCGCAACGACGTGGGCCGCGTGGCCGAAGTGGGCTCGGTGAAGGTCAGCGACACCATGGTCATCGAACGCTATTCGCACGTGATGCACCTGGTGTCCAACGTGACGGGCAACCTGAACTCCGGCATGAGCAGCATGGACGTGCTGCGCGCGTCGTTTCCCGCCGGCACGCTGACGGGCGCGCCCAAGGTCGAAGCCATGAAGATCATCGATGAACTGGAACCCGTGCGCCGCGGCATCTACGGCGGCGCGGCCGGTTACCTCTCTTACGGCGGCGAAATGGACGTGGCCATCGCCATCCGCACCGGCGTCATCAAGGACGGCACGCTGTACGTGCAGGCCGCCGCCGGCATCGTGGCCGATTCCAACCCCGAAGCCGAATGGGCCGAAACGGAAGCCAAGGCGCGCGCGGTGTTGCGCGCGGCCGAACAGGTGCAGCACGGCCTGGACGAACCCATCTGATCCCGGCCCCGCCCGAACCGAATACCGCCCGCACGGAGAAAAAAATGCTGTTGATGATCGATAACTACGACTCTTTTACCTACAACCTGGTCCAATACTTCGGCGAACTGGGCGAAGACGTGCGCGTCGCGCGCAACGACCAGATCACGCTGGAAGAGATCGCTGCCTTGAACCCGGACCGCATCTGCGTGTCGCCCGGGCCGTGCTCGCCGTCCGAAGCCGGCATCTCGGTGGCCGCGATCCAGGCGTTTGCCGGCAAGAAGCCCATCCTGGGCGTGTGCCTGGGCCATCAGGCCATCGGCGCGGCCTACGGCGGCGACATCGTCCGCGCGCAGCAGATCATGCACGGAAAGACAGTGAAGATCTCGCACACGGGCACCGACATCTTTACCGGCCTGCCCACCCCGTACACCGTGATCCGTTACAACTCGCTGACCATCGACCCCGCCACCCTGCCCGACTGCCTGGCGGTGACGGCAACCGCCCCGGACGGCGACATCATGGGGGTCCGCCACAAGACCCTGCCCTTGTACGGAGTACAGTTCCACCCCGAATCCGTGCTCAGCGAACATGGCCACGCCCTGCTGCGCAATTTCCTGAACCTCGCCTGAGAAGGACGCATCGTGACGATTTCCCCCACCGAAGCGCTGACGCGCTGCATTGAACACCGCGAAATTTTCCACGACGAAATGCTGCATCTGATGCGCATGCTGATGCGCGGCGAGATGTCTCCGCAGATCGCAAGCGCCCTGCTGATGGGCCTGCGCGTGAAGAAGGAAACCATCGGCGAGATCACCGCTGCCGCGCAGGTCATGCGCGAATTCGCCACCCCCGTCGCCACGCCCAATCCGCAGGATCTGCTGGACATGTGTGGCACCGGCGGCGACGGCAGCCACACGTTCAACATCTCGACGACCGCCATGTTCGTGGCGGCCGCGGCCGGCGTGCCGATCGCCAAGCACGGCAACCGCAGCGCCTCGTCCTCCAGCGGCAGCGCCGACGTGCTGGAAGCCCTGGGCGCCAACCTGGTCCTGACGCCCGACGAAGTCGCCGAGTGCATCCAGGCTACCGGCATCGGCTTCATGTTCGCGCCCGCCCACCACGGCGCCATGAAGAATGTGGCCGCCGTGCGCAAGGAACTGGCCGTGCGCACCATTTTCAACATCCTCGGGCCGCTGACCAACCCCGCGGGCGCCGCCAACCAGCTGATGGGCGTGTTCCACCCCGATCTCGTCGGCATCCAGGTGCGCGTGCTGGAGCGCCTGGGTTCGCGCCATGTGCTGGTCGTGCACGGCAAGGACGGCATGGACGAAGCCTCTCTGGGCGGCGCCACGCTCGTGGGTGAGCTGAAAGATGGTCAAATACGGGAATATGAAATCCACCCCGAAGACTACGGGCTATCCATGATGTCCAACCGGTCCATCAAGGTGTCCAATCGCGAGCAGTCGCGCGAACTTGTCATCGAAGCGCTGGACAATGTCGAGGGCACCGCGCGCGACATCGTTGCGCTCAATGCGGGGCTTGCCATCTATGCCGGCAATAAAGCCGATTCCATTCCCGAAGCCTTAGCGCTAGCATTTGAACTGATTGCCACCGGCGCGGCGCGAGCCAAGCTGGAAGAATTCTGCGCATATACCCGGAAATTCCAGAAATGAACGATATTCTTGCGAAGATCCTCGCCGTCAAGGTCGAGGAAGTCGCCGCCGCTCGCCAGATGCGCAGCGAAGCCGAAGTCCTGCGCGAAGCGCAAGCGCGCCAGGACGTGCGCGGCTTCGCCCAAGCCATCGAAGACAAGATCTCGCAGGGCAAGGCCGGCGTCATCGCTGAAATCAAGAAAGCGTCGCCTTCCAAGGGCGTGCTGCGCGAAACCTTCGCCCCCGCCGATATCGCCTCGACCTACGCCGTGCACGGCGCGGCCTGCCTGTCGGTGCTGACGGACGTGCAGTTCTTCCAGGGCTCGCACGACCACCTGCGCCAGGCGCGCGCCGCCTGCTCGCTGCCGGTGCTGCGAAAAGATTTCGTGATCGACCCGTATCAGATCATCGCCGCCCGCGCGATGGGCGCGGACTGCGTGCTGCTGATCGTGGCCGCGCTGTCGCCGTCGCAATTGCGCGACTACGAAACGCTGGCGATGGAACTGGGCATGGACGTGCTGGTGGAAGTGCACGACGCCCGCGAGCTGGACGTGGCGCTGACCATGAAGACGCCGCTGCTGGGCATCAACAACCGCAACCTGCGCACCTTCGAGACCAGCCTGAAGAACACGCTGGACCTGCTGCCCAACATTCCGGCGGGCAAGCGCGTCGTGACCGAAAGCGGCATCTTGAAGCCCGAAGACGTGAAACTGATGCGCGACCACAAGGTCAATGCGTTCCTGGTGGGCGAGGCCTTCATGCGCGCCAAGGATCCGGGCGCCGAACTCGCGCGCCTGGTGGGCTGAACCCAGCCCCAGGCCTAAACCGCTAGCGCGACCGGGGCAGGCCCAACGCGGCCGCGCGCCGGTACACCGTGCTGCGGTGCACACCCAGCGCCCGCGCCGCGCGGCTGACGTTGCCGCCGTGCGCGGCCAGCGCGTCGCGGATCGCGCCATCCGCCAAGGATTGCAGATCAGCCGTGCCGCCGCCCACAGGCGGCATGTCGGCCGCGTCGCCGCGCGCGCGGGCGGGCGGCGACAGCTCGGCGGGCAGCATGTCCGCTTCGACCACCCCCGACGGCCCCGCCAATACATGCAAGGTACGCAGCACCGCAGCCAATTGGCGGTAATTGCCCGGCCACGGATACGCGGCCAGGATGGCCTCGATCTGAGGCGGGAGCACCGGCCCCGGGCCCTGGGCCGCCCATAGCGCCCGCAGCAGTTCCAGCCGGTCCGCGCGCGTGCGCAAGGGTTCGAGCGTGACCGTGTATTCGGCGATGCGGAAATACAGGTCGGGGCGCACGGGCGCGTCGGGCCCTTCATGGGCGAGCGGGCGATGCGTGGCGCACACCAGCGCGAAGTCCACCGGCACCGGACGCGCCGCGCCCAGCGGCGACACTTCACGCGTCTGCAACACCCGCAGCAGCCGCGACTGCAGCAGCAGCGGCATGTCGCCGATCTCATCCAGGAACAATACGCCGCCGTGCGCCTGGCGCAGCAGGCCCTTGCTGCCCTGCCGGCGTGCGCCGGTGAACGCGCCGTCTTCATAGCCGAACAACTCGGATTCGATCAGGCTTTCAGGCAACGCCGCGCAGTTCACCGCCACGAAGGGGCCTGACGCGCGTTTGCTGCGCGCGTGCAGCTGGCGGGCGAACACTTCCTTGCCCACCCCCGTTTCGCCCTGCAGCAAAATGGATACGCCCGCATCGGCCAGATGCACGGCGCGGGCCAACGCCCCCAGGGTCGCGGCGTCGAAGCTGGGCGCGACCGGGCGCGCGGAGCCTGCCGGCGGCAAGGCCGGCGCCACCGGCTGCGGCGCACGCGAACGCGGCAGGCGCAACCGCGCGTGATAACTTGCGCCCGTGCGCGCATGCACCCGGCCTGCGGCATCCGGGCAGCGTTCCAGTTCGCCGTCGAACACGTCGGTATAGCGATAGACGCCCAGGGCCGTGGCTGCCAGCCCCAATGCCTGCAAGGCGCGGCGGTTGGCGCCGACCAGCAGGTCGCCCTGGAAGGCGAGCAGGCCTTCGCCGGGCGCCCCCAGGCCGGAATGGTCCGTGTGCAGGCGCAGCACGGCATGGTGTTCATAGGCCCGTTCAAACAGGCCGTGTTCGATCAGGTCCACCGCAGCGCGTACCAGTTCCAGCACGTCGGGGCGGACGTCGCGCGCCTGGCTGGACAGGTCAAGCACACCCAGCGTGCGGCCCTCGCTGTCGGTGATGGGCACCGCGGCGCAGGTCAGGATGCGGTTGGGTTCGAAATAGTGTTCGGCGCCGTGCACGGCGATGGGCCGGCCTTCCACCAGCGCGGTGCCGATGGCGTTGGTGCCGGCCGCGGCTTCGTCCCAGGGCGCGCCGGGCATCAGCGCCACGCGGGACGCGCGGCTCGCAAAACCCGTGTCGCCGCCGCTGTCCAGCACCAGGCCTTGAGCGTCGGACAAGATCACCAGATTGCCGCTGCCGCCCGCCTCGCGGTGCAGATAGGACATGGCGGGTTCGGAGAGGCGGCGCAGCGCTTCATTGCGCTGCTGGGCCTCGCGCAGTTCGCCTTGGGTCATGAGGTCGGCGCGGCGCACGCCACGCATGTCGAAGCCCAGGTCGGCGCAGCGCCGCCAGGATCGCAGGATGGGCTCGGCGACGATGCCGCCGGGCACGGCGCCCTGCTGGTTGAACAGCAGGCGCGCTTGCGTCAGCGCATGCTGACGGGACTGAGTGGCCATGCATGTCTCCTTGGACGGGCGTTCTGCGACGCCTGTTCCGCGACAATGTCGCAAATAGCGACAGAAGGACTGCCTCCACGCCGCGCACGCTACGCGAGCTTGCGGGCCGGCGAGGAAAACCACCCCCAACGCTGCGCACGCTCCGCGAGCTTGCTGCCCCCGAGGGGGCTGGCCCGCCTTGAGGCGGCCGGCGGCGGCCCGGCG
>NZ_DBHKZA010000029.1:0-20097 GCF_057314935.1 Achromobacter sp. | reverse complement strand
CCGGCGCTTCCTGCCCGCAGGACACTTCTGCGCCGCCCGCCTTGCAAATCTACTTTCGCATGCGTGGAGCGGGCTGTCCAGCGGGGAAGCCCCCAGGTTGGCATGTTCCTTGCTTGATACGGGATAGGCAGCCGACTGCCGCTATCCCAACAATATCGGAGACAAGCATGGACATCGCGACCCGCATCACCCCGGACTCGTATGGCACCCGTCTGGACCTGAAAACGCAGTACGACAATTTCATTGATGGAAAGTGGCAGAAGCCGGCGGACGGCGAGTACTTCGACAACGTCACCCCGGTGACCGGCCAGGTACTGACCCGCAATGCGCGCTCCAAGGAACGCGACATCGAGCTGGCGCTGGACGCCGCGCACCGCGCCGCGCCGAAATGGGGAGCGACCCCGGCCGCCGAACGCGCCCGCATGCTGATGCAGATCGCGGACGTGATGGAAGCCAACCTGGAACGCCTGGCCACGGCCGAAACCTGGGACAACGGCAAACCCATCCGCGAAGCCCGCGCCGCGGACATCCCGCTGGCGATCGACCACTTCCGCTACTTCGCCTCGTGCATCCGCAGCCAGGAAGGCGGCCTGTCGGAAATCGACAGCGACACCGTCGCCTACCACTTCAACGAACCGCTGGGCGTGGTCGGCCAGATCATCCCGTGGAACTTCCCTGTCCTGATGGCCGCGTGGAAGCTGGCGCCAGCGCTGGCCGCCGGCAATTGCGTGGTGCTCAAACCCGCGGAACAGACGCCGCTGGGCATCCTGCTGCTGATGGAACTGATCGGCGACATCCTGCCCCCGGGCGTGGTGAACGTGGTTACGGGCTTCGGGCTGGAAGCCGGCAAGCCGCTGGCCTCCAGCAAGCGCATCGCCAAGATCGCCTTCACCGGCGAGACCACCACCGGCCGCCTGATCATGCAGTACGCGTCGCAGAACATCATCCCCGTCACGCTGGAACTGGGCGGCAAGTCGCCCAACATCTTCTTTGCCGACGTGGCCGCGCAGGATGACGACTTCCTGGACAAGGCGGTGGAAGGCTTCGTGATGTTCGCGCTGAACCAGGGCGAAGTCTGCACGTGCCCCAGCCGCGCGCTGATCCAGGAATCGCTCTACGACAAGTTCATGGAACGCGCCTTGAAGCGCGTGGCCGAGATCAAGCAGGGCAACCCGCTGGATGGCGACACGATGCTGGGCGCGCAGGCGTCCACCGAGCAACTGGAGAAGATCCTGTCGTACCTGGACATCGGCAAGCAGGAAGGCGCCGACGTGCTGGCCGGCGGCTCGCGCGCGCAGATGCAGGGCGCGCTGGAAGGCGGCTACTACGTGCAGCCCACGGTCTTCAAGGGCCACAACAAGATGCGCGTGTTCCAGGAAGAGATCTTCGGGCCCGTCGTGGCGGTGACGACGTTCAAGGACGCCGACGACGCGCTGGCGCTGGCCAACGACACGCTCTATGGCCTGGGCGCCGGCGTATGGTCGCGCGACGCCAACACGTGCTACCGGATGGGCCGCGCCATCAAGGCCGGCCGCGTGTGGACCAACTGCTATCACGCCTATCCCGCGCACGCCGCGTTCGGCGGCTACAAGCAGTCGGGCATCGGACGCGAAAACCACAAGATGATGCTCAACCACTATCAGCAGACGAAGAACCTGCTGGTGAGCTATTCGCCGAAGAAACTGGGCTTTTTCTGATCGTCAACCTGCGGCCGGGCGCGCCGGGCCTTCAGGCCGGGCGCGCCCGGCGCTCCTGAATAGGAATGACGCCATGACAGCGCACACGCCGCGCGTGGTCGCGACCGACGAGGCGCGCCAGTTGATCGATACCTTGCGGGCCAAGCACGGCCCGTTGATGTTCCACCAGTCGGGCGGATGCTGCGACGGCAGTTCACCCATGTGCTATGCGCTGGGCGAATTCATGGTGGGCGGCTCGGACGTCTTGCTGGGCGAGCTGGAGGGCTGCCCGTTCTACATGGGCGAAGACCAGTTCGCCTATTGGGAGCACACCCAACTGATCATCGACGCCGTGCCTGGCCGGGGCGGGGCCTTTTCCCTGGACAGCGCGGAAGGCAAGCGCTTCCTGCTGCGATCCCGGCTGTATTCGGACGAAGAATGGGCGCAGGTGGCCCCGGTCACGAAGGGGTGAACGACCCCCCCTTCCCGCCCGGGGCATGGCCGGCCGGGTCTTGCGCCTGCCCGGCCTGCTTCCACTGGAACGAGACGCGACGGATGCGGGCGGCGCGGAACTGCGTGAACGAACGGCCGCCCGGCATGGGCGCGCCGCGATAGGCACTGCTTGCGTTTTTCATCGTTGAGCCCACTCCAGGGCGTCTTCAAGGCGGTCATTGCCCCAGAACATTTCATCGCCCACGAAGAACGTGGGCGCACCGAACACGCCGAGGTCGCGGGCGCGGTCCACCTGCCGGCGCAACGCCTCCTTGGCGGCTTCGGACTTGGCCTGGGCGATCAGGGCGTCCGCATCCAGCGACAGCTGGGTCAGCAATTCATGCACGACGTCTTCGGCCTGGATGTCCAGGTCATGCCGGAAGTTGGCGCGGAACACCGCCAGGCAAAAATCACGGCCCCAGGGCTCGTCCTGGCCCAACAGCCCGATGCGGGCCGGCAACACGCTCATGCGCGGAAACAGGCGCGGACGGTTGTAGACCACGCCGTATTTGTCGGCCAGGCGGGCGATGTCGCGCATCATGTACGCGCCCTTGCCCGGGAAAAGCTTGAACGGCGTGTCGTTCCACCCCTGCGCCTGGAAGATGGGCCCCAGCAGGAAGGGTCGCAGATCGACGCGCACGCCGGCCGCCTGCGCCAGGGCATCCACCCGCTCGATCGCCAGATAGCTGTAGGGGCTGGCGAAATCGAACCACATCTGCATGCGGGGCGAGTCAGGCAACGGCGCGGTCATCACGGATACTCCGGCTGAAAAAGTGGCGCGACAGCGCGGGCAATGCGCCCGTCGCAGCCTGTTATTGAACGCCGTCGGCGTACTATTGCTCAAGCGACATTTCCGTCTGATACGCATGAGTTTTGCGAATGCCATATCCGCTGGCCAAACTTCCTCCCCTTGACCTCGTCCGAGGCTTTGTCGCCGTGGGCCGCCGCATGAGCATCACGTTGGCCGCGCAGGATCTGCATGTGACGCAATCGGCCGTCAGCCGCCAGATCCGCGCGCTGGAAGGGCATCTGGGCGTGCCGCTGCTGGTACGGGGATTTCGCAGCGTGTCGTTCACGTCGGAAGGCGCGCAGCTTTTCCGCATGGCCGACGTCTGGCTGAGCCAGCTGGGCGACCTGACCGAACAGCTGCGCGCGCCCGAACGGCGCACGCCGGTCACGGTAACCACCACCATCGGCGTGGCCTCCCTGTGGCTGCTGCCCCGGCTGGGGGAATTCCAGGCGGCGCACCCGCATATCGACGTGCGCGTGGCCGCCGACAACCGCCTGATCGACATCGACCGCGAAAGCGTGGACATCGCCATCCGGTACAGCCCGCGCGACATGGTGCCCGACGGGGCGGTCTGGCTGTTCGGGGAGTCCGTCGTGCCGGTGGCCCATCCGTCCCTCCAGGCGCAAGCCCTGGACGCGCGCGAATTGCAACGCCATGTATTGCTGGAATTCGACGACCCGACCCGTCCGTGGCTGCAATGGTCCGAATGGCTGAATGCGCGCGGGCTGGGCCGGATGCGCGCCAAGGGCATGCTGCGCTTTAACCAGTACGACCAGATCGTGCTTGCCGCGCTGGCGGGCCACGGCATCGCGCTGGGCCGGCTGGCGCTGATCGCGCCCATGCTGGCGGACGGCCGGCTGGCGGCGGTGGGCGGGCAAGCGGCCCGCGCGACAGAGCACGCCTATTGGCTGGTACGCAATGCGCGCCGCAGCACGCCGGACGCCGATGTGGTGGCGCAATGGCTGACCGAGCAGGCCGCCATGACGGCGCGCGAACTGTCCCCCGCAACGACGGCCGCTTAGCCCCGGTACACCCCCATCACAAAGCTATACAAACCTTTGTACATTCGGGCCCGGCCTCCTGTACATTTCGCGCTGCATGGCGAACGGCCGCGTTAACCCGACCACGAAAAAGCCCCGATCGTTCGCTGCCATTCCGCCCGTTGAAGCTGCGCCTTCCTTGCAAAGGGGCGGAATCTCTTTCATGCGCCATCCCCCGCGCCGGTCTCGCCCGACAGGGCCGCGGGCATCCTATTGCCGCTATCCGCGTACCCGCCGATAGCTCCTTCTTCCGGTGCAGATGAAGCGCTTCCCTCCCGCGCACGCGTGGCAAGACTGGTTCCTCAATGTCCAACGCGCGTTCCTGCTTATCCTGGCGCCCTGGCTGGTCAGTGTGCTGGCGCAGTTTGCGGGCCGCGCCTACCTGCTCGCGACCTATGCGCCCCCCGCCACCTATGCGGCGCGTCCGCAGGACGTGGGCAAGTCGCTGGGGATCGGGTTGCTGTTCGACGTCAAGGTGACGAGCATCGTCTTTTCGGTCTTGCTGCTGCTGGCGATGCTGGCCGCGGGCAACCGGACCCTGCATGCGCGCTGGCTGCGCTGGATGCCCGGCGTAGGGGCCGGCCTGGCCGCCCTGTTCGCGGCGTCGGCGGTGGTGACCGTCTGCTACTACGCCACGTTTTCGCGGTCGATCGACATCTTCGTATTCGGATTGATCGATGACGACACCCGCGCCATTGCGATGACGCTGTGGCACGGCTACCCGGTGGCGCAGGCCGGGCTGCTGCTGTCGGCGGTGCTGGCCTGCACGTGGTGGCTGGGCACGCGCTGGCGACGCCGCGTGCAGCGCATCCCGTTGCAGCGCCGCACGCTGGCCCCGGCCGCGCTGCGCGTGCTGCTGATCATCGCGATCACCGTGCTGGCGTGCCGCGGATCGCTGGGCCGCTTCCCCCTGAACAAGGACGACACCAGCATTTCCAGCGTGCGGCTCTTGAACGACATTACGCCCAATGGCATTTCGTCATTCTTCTGGGCACTGGCCGAACGCGGCAACGACAAGCGCTTCCAACCGGTCACGGCCGCGGCAGGCGAGGCCCTGTACGAGCGCTTCCTGGGCCACCCCGCGCAGGGCCTGCAACCCTTCATGGCCGTCACCGCGGCCAATCCGGCGGCCCGCGCGCGGCCGCCGCATGTCGTGCTGCAGGTCATGGAAAGCATGGGTTACCACCTGAACGCCTATGACCAGCCGGGACGCGACCTGCTGGGCGCGCTGCGGCCACACTGGCAACAGGACTGGCGCTTCGACCGGTTCCTGTCGGAAGGCAACGGCACGATCGATTCGCTGTCTCGCCTGCTGGTACGCAGCCCGGTATCGGCCATCGGCCAATCGTCCGCGGCCGACGCCGAGTTCGCCAGCAATGCCTTCGCGCCGTATCTGGCGCGCGGCTACCGCGTGCTCTTCGTCACCTCGGGCGCCGCCACCTGGCGCAACCTGGGCACCTTCGCCACGCATCTGGGCGCCCATGAATTCATCGACCAGCAAACCCTGATGGCCCGCTACCCCGAGGCCGAAGCCGGCACCTGGGGCGTTCCCGACGAATACATGTTCCGCTACATCGAAAGCCGTCTGGCCGAGGCGGATCCGGACGGGGCTCCGCTCTTCATCGTCGCGCTGTCCACCACGCATCACCCGCCGTTCCTCATGCCCGACGGCGGCAAGCGCGGCGACCTGCCGCTGTACGACGTGACGCGCCAGCCGTATTTCGCAGCCTGGGACGGCCTTGCCGACGCCTTCGATACGCTGCGCTACGCCAATGACCAGCTGGGCCGCTTTCTGACGCGCGTGAAGGCCTCGGCCGGCGGCAGCCGCACCATCGTGGCGGTCACGGGGGACCACAACCTGTTGGGTATCGATTACCAGGACGACAAGGACGCGGCGTTGGCGCGCGCGGTGCCGTTCTACCTGTACGTGCCGCCGGCCTACCGGGCAGGCGCCACGTACGACCCGGCGCGCGTCGGCAGCCACAAGGACATCATGCCGACGCTGTACCAATTGAGCCTGCCGGACACGCCTTACTTCCGCACCGGCTGCGACCTGCTGGCCGCGCGCACGGACCAGGTATGGTGCTTCGGAATGAATGACCCGGACGTGACGATCACGCAAGACGGCGCCTACCGGCAGACCCGGCCGGGCAAAATTCTGCCGTGGGCCGGTCCCTCCGGCCTGGCGCTGGCCCGCGAGCAGGACACCTCGCCGGCCCAGCAGGCCGAGCAGAAGCGCCTGCGCGCCTACCCCGACCTGCTGCGCTGGCAGATCAACCACCAGGTGCAGACGCAGCCCCAGCCGCACCCGCGCCCATAGCCCGCCTGGCCGGGCCGCTTATTCCACGCGCACCTGCGCGTCGCCGGCGGTCATCTCGCCGACCACGGCCGCCTGTTCGAAGCCCTGGCTGCGGAACAGGTCCAGCACGGCGTCCGCGGCCTCTGGCGCGCAGGCCACGAGCAAGCCGCCGGACGTCTGCGGATCGGTCAGCAGCGCGCGCTGCGTGTCGGTGACCGCCGCGCCCAGCTGCACCGAGCCGCCATAGGACGCCCAGTTGCGGCCGGACGCGCCGGTGATCACGCCATCGGCCGCAAAGGCTTGCACACCCGGCAACCACGGCAAGGCGTCCAGGCGCAGCCGCGCGGTCAGCTTGGCGCCGCGCGCCATCTCCAGCGCATGGCCCAGCAGGCCGAAGCCCGTCACGTCGGTGATCGCGTGCACGCCATCCAGCGCGGCCAGCGCCGGGCCGGGGCGGTTCAGGCGCGTGGTCGTGTCGATCATCACGCGGTAGCCCGCGTCGTCCAGCCGGTTCTTCTTCAGCGCGGCCGACAGGATGCCCACGCCCAGCGCCTTGCCCAGGATCAGCACGTCGCCCGCCCGCGCATCGGCGTTGCGCTTGAGCCGCCCGGGGTGCACCAGGCCCATCGCCGCCAGGCCGTAGATCGGCTCGACCGAATCGATGCTGTGGCCGCCCGCAACGGGGATGCCCGCGTCCTCGCAGACCGATTCGCCACCGCGCAGGATGTCGGCGATGACGTTGTGCGGCAGCACGTTGATCGGCATGCCGACGATGGCCAGCGCCATGATGGGCGTGCCGCCCATCGCGTAGACGTCCGACAGCGCGTTCGTGGCCGCGATGCGGCCGAAGTCGAACGGGTCGTCCACGATAGGCATGAAGAAATCGGTGGTGGCGATGAGCGCCTGCTCGTCGTTCAAGCGGTAGACCGCGGCGTCGTCGGCGGTCTCGGTGCCCACCATCAGGTTCGGATAGCTGGCGGCGGGACCGAAGCGCTTGAGCAGTTCGGACAGTACGCCGGGCGCGATCTTGCAGCCACAGCCGCCTCCGTGGGACAACGACGTCAAACGCGGCACGGCCGCCGTGGCAACATCCTGGGTCATTTCAATCTCCATGGGTCAATGGAAAAAGGATAGCACCGCCGCCGAGGTTGGCTCTATGATGAGCCGGCAGGATGCGTAGGAGCACACCCCAAGGGACGGCCGCCCGGCCAAGGGCGCACCGATAGCCAAACTTCACCGTGCGTGAGGGCTTCATGGACCGCCGACACTTTCTCCAACTCTCCGGCGCATTGTGCGCCGCCACAACCGCCTTGCCGCAGGTGCTGCGCGCCCAGCAGGCGCCCGTCAGCGCCGGGTGGCGCGCTTTTGAACTGACCACCGATATCAGCGTGAAAGACCCCGGCGCGCACACGCGCATCTGGGTGCCGGTGCCGTACGCCACCGACACGCCTTACCAGCGCGGTGCGCAAAGCACCTGGCAGGTCAGCGGTGGCGGCACCGCCCAGTTGTTGCGGGCGCCCGGCTACGACGTGCAGATGCTGGCCGTGCAATGGCCCGATGCCCAGGCCCCACGCAGCGTCACCGTGACCAGCCGCTTCCAGACCCGCAACCGCCGCGTCGACCTGACGCAGCCGCCGCCCTCGGACGCGGTGCTTGAGCGCCCCGCCGCGCTGCGCGAGTACCTGAAACCCACTGCGCTGCTGCCCACCGACGGCATCGTCAAGACCACCGCGGACCAGATCACGCGCGGCCACCAGGGCGACCTGGCGCGCGCCCGCGCCATCTACGAATGGGTGGTGGAGAACACCTGCAGGACGGCCGCGACCCGCGGCTGCGGCGTGGGGGACGTGCGCTACATGCTGACGGCGAACGACCTGAACGGCAAATGCGCCGACATCAACGCGCTGTTCGTCGCCCTGGCCCGCGCCGCGGGCATCCCTGCGCGCGACGCCTATGGCTTGCGCGTGGCCAATTCCGAGCTGGGCTACAAGAGCCTGGGCAAGGCCGGCGACGTCACGAAGGCCCAGCACTGCCGCGCCGAGTTCTACGCCGCCGGCTACGGCTGGATTCCGGTCGACCCCGCCGACGTGCGCAAGGTCATGTTTGAAGAACCGCCGGGCGAATTGCCGCTGACCGACGCGAAGGTGCGCGCCGCGCGCGTCATGCTGTTCGGTGCGTGGGAAATGAACTGGGTCGCGTACAACCACGGCCACGACGTCGTGCTGCCCGGCTCGGCGCATGACCCCGTGCCCTTCCTGATGTATCCCAACGGCGAGACCAGCGCAGGACGCCTGGACAGCCTGGACCCCGACAGCTTCAACTACAGGCTCAGCGCCAAACCCGTCGCCATCTGACCCCGCCCGCGGAGGAAGCCGCCTTGATCAGCCGTCGCCGCCTGCTGCAATCCGGCCTGTCGCTGGCCGCCCTGCCCGGCTGGGCGCGGGCCGCCAGCGACTCGGCGCTGAAAACCGCCACCGGCCCCGACTGGGCGCCGTGGACCGCGTCCACGCCCGCCCTCGTGCTGCCCGACCTGGCGGGCCGTGAACAGAAACTCTCCGCGTGGCGCGGCAACGTCGTCATCGTCAGCTTCTGGGCCACCTGGTGCGATCCCTGCCGGGATGAAATCCCCCTGATGTCCGCCATGGCCAAGCGCCATCGGGAAGAAGGCTTGCGGCTGGTCGCCGTGAACGTCGGGGAAGCACTGGGCAAGGTCTCCACCTTCCTGGCGAAATGGCCGGTGGCCGGCACCGTGCTGCATGACCGCAACAGCGCGGCGTCAAAGAAATGGGAAGCGATCGGCTTGCCGGCCAACTACCTGGTGGACCGCGGCGGGTCGATCCGGTACTGGCACTTGGGGGAACTGGACTGGCGGTCGGACCGCGTGACGGGCGTGGTGACGCGGATGCTGCGCAGTTGAAGCGCGTGGCGGAAGGCAGCAGGAGTCGAACCTACCTGGGAACGTCTGACGCCCCCAACTGGGTTTGAAGCCCAGCCGTGCCGCCGGGCACGAATGCCTTCCTCAGCAGCCCGCCTATGATACCGGCTCTGCGTCCGCCTGCATCGCCGCGTACGCGCTTTCCGCCCGCAACACGTGCGTATCGTGCACGCGCCGCGTGTAGCCCACCCGGTCGAAGAATTCCAGGATCTGGATGGCCCGCTTGCGGCCCAGCCCCGTCGCGTCGCGGAACACTGCCGCGTTCAGTCCGGCCGGCCGCGCCGCCAGGTCCGCCGCGATCCGCGCCAGCGCCCGCACCTGGTCCCGGTGATAGAACAGGTCTTTCACCACCTGCGCCACGTCGCCGCGGCGCAGCAGCTTGCGCAGCAGCTGCCGCACGCGCTCTTCGGGTTCGTCCTGCGTGCGGGCCAGGTCGCGCACCCAGGGCGGATCGAATGCGCCTTGCGCCAGCAACGGCAGCAGGCGCGCGGCCAGCGCGGATTCCGCGTCGGCCAGCGTCGACGTATGGGCGGGCAGATGCAGCCAGGGGCCGTTGCGCGCCACGCGGCCGTCGCGCTGCAGCTGGTCCAGCACGGCTGTCCACAAGGCGTCAGGGCCCACCGGCATCGCCATCCGGCGCAAGCGCGCGCTGTCCGGGCCAGGCTCGTCGGGCGCGCTTTGATGGAAGGTTGCGAGCGCCTGCTCGACGCGCTCGCGCAAAGCCTCCCAATGCGCGGCCAGGATCAGCGTGCGGGGCGCTTGCGCATTGCGCGTCTCGATCCACAACGCGCCACGCGGCGCTTCGATCGCACGCACGGGGCGGCCAGTCAGGCGCTGCAACGCGCCTTCGTCCAAACCAAGCGGGGCGTGCGCCAGCACCGGCGGCAGGCCGCCGCCGTCCAGCATGTCGGACAAGGCCTGCAAGCCTTGCAGGCGCGAGGCCGCGCGGCGCTTGCGGTCCGGCGCATTGGGGTCCAGCACCCGGCCGCCGCCGACGGTGCGCGTGGCTTGCGCGTTGCGCACGATGTAGCGGTCGCCGGGCATGGCGCAGACCGGCTCGTCGAACACCAGTTGCACCCATCCGGATTGTCCGGGCGCCAGTGTCTCGGCGCTAAGCGGCACCACGTGCGCCACATGGCGCGCGGCGCCGATGTGGACGTGCAGCGGCGCCCAGGCGCGCACGGGCGCATCGGCGGAAGACAGCAGCGTCAGCGCCACATCGATATGGCGCGAGGGCAGGAAGCAGCGCGCGTCCGCGATCCAGTCGCCGCGCGAGATGGCGCTTTTATCGATGCCCGCGAGGTTCAGCGCGCAACGCTGGCCGGCCACCCCGGTTTCGCTGGGCTGGTTCTGCGCGTGGATGCTGCGCACGCGCACCCGCGTGCCCGCCGGCATCAAGCGCAGATCGGCCGTGTCGTCACCCGCGCGGGCCAGGCCCGCATGCGCGGTGCCGGTCACGACGGTCCCGTGCCCCGCCAGCGTGAACACGCGGTCCACCGCCAGCCGGAACAAGCCCGCGCCGTCGCGTTGGCGCATGCCTTCGGCCTGCGCATGCAGATAGGATTTCAGTGCTGCCGTGCCGGCATCGCCGGCTTGCGAGGCCTGCACGGCGAACACCGGCGCGCCCGCCAGGAAGGTGCCTGCGGCAAGTTCCGCGATCTCGGCGCGCACGGCCGCCAGCTGCTCGGCGTCGGCGCGGTCCGTCTTGGTGAGCGCCACCGCGCCTTGCGCCACGCCCAGCAGCGACAGGATGGCCAGGTGCTCGCGGGTCTGCGGCATGACGCCGTCGTCCGCCGCCACCACCAGCAGGCCGAAGTCGATGCCGCTGGCGCCGGCCGCCATCGTGTGCACCAGCTTTTCGTGGCCGGGCACGTCGATGAAACCCAGCACGTCGCCGTTGGCCAGCGGCGTATAGGCGTACCCCAATTCGATGGAAATGCCGCGCGCCTTCTCTTCCTTGAGCCGGTCGGTGTCGACGCCGGTCAGGGCCCGCACCAGCGTGGTCTTGCCGTGGTCGATATGGCCGGCGGTGCCGATGATCATGCCAGGGGCTCCGCCAACTGCGCCGCGAAGGCGGCCTCGTCGCGCGCTTCCAGGCAGCGCAGGTCCAGCCACAAGGCGTCGTCGGCGATGCGGCCGATGACGGGCGTGGGCAGGCGGCGCAGTTGCGCTTCAAGCTTGTCCAGGTGCCGTCCCGGCCGCCCGCTGCCGGTGTAGCGCACGGCCAGCCCCCAACTGGGCAGCTGGTCCACCGGCAGGGCCCCGCTGCCGATCTGGCTGAACATGGGCACGGCCTCGACCGCATAGGACGCGCCGGCCGCATGCGCCAGAACGCTGCGCAACCGTTCGGCCTGCGGCTGGATCTCGCGCTGCGGGCGGGTCAGGAGGCGCAGGGTGGTCAGACGCTGCGCCAGGAATTCCGGCGCGCGGTACAGGCTCAGCACGGGCTCCAGCGCCGCCAGCGTCAGCTTGCTGACGCGCAAGGCGCGCTTGAGCGGATTCTTCTTGATCTTGCGGATCAGGTCGGCACGGCCCACCAGCAGGCCGGCCTGCGGGCCGCCCAGCAGCTTGTCGCCGCTGAACGTCACCAGATCAGCGCCAGCGGCGATGGTTTCGCGCACCGTGTCTTCCTTGGGCAGGCCGAACTGGGTCAGGTCCACGAGCGTGCCGCTGCCCAGGTCCACCGTGGCGGGCAGCCCTTTGGCGTGCGCCAGCGCTGCCACCTCGGCCACGCCGACGCTTTTGGTGAAGCCGGTGACGGCGTAGTTGCTGCAATGCACCTTCATCAGCATCGCGGTGCGCGGACCGATGGCGTTGTCGTAGTCGGCGGCGTGCGTGCGGTTGGTGGTGCCCACTTCCACCAGCTTGGCGCCGGCGCGCTTCATGATGTCTGGGATGCGGAACGCGCCGCCGATCTCGACCAGTTCGCCGCGCGACACCACTACCTCGCGCCGGTCGGCCAGCGCGTTGAGCATCAGCAGGACGGCGGCGGCGTTATTGTTCACGACGGTGGCCGCTTCGGCGCCCGTCAGTTCGCACAGCAGGTCGTCGATCAGGTCGTCGCGGTCGCCGCGGCCGCCGGTGTCCAGATCGAACTCCAGGTTGGCCGGCGTGGTCAGCGCGCGCAGCACCGACGCGACCGCCTCGTCGGGCAGCAGCGCACGTCCCAGATTGGTGTGCAGCACCGTGCCGGTCAGGTTGTAGACAGCGCGCAGACGCGGCTGGGCCGCCTTGTCCAACGCCGCCGACACGCGGGCGGCCACTACCGGCGCGTCCAATTCGTTACGCGGCAACTGGCCGGCCAACGCGCGCTGGCGCTGCGCGTCCAGGTCGCGCCGCAGCGCCACCACCACCTGGCTGCGGCCGTGCGTGTCCAATGCGACGCGCAGGGCGTCGGCGCTCAACAGGCGATCCAGCGGCGGGATGTCGGACACGGCGGCCATGGCGGCCACGGCGCCCTCTGGCGGGTGCTCGGCCATGCTATTCCTCGGCGCCATGCCACAACAGGGGGTTGCCGCTGGCGCGCGAGTAACCCGCTTCGCCCACCAGCACGTCCAGCATCAGGCTGGCCAGGTCGTCGGCCACCGGCTCCACGTGCAGGTCCTTGTCTTGGTAAAAGATCTTGCGATAGGTGTGGCAGTGGTCGCAGGTCTCGGCCTTGATGGCGGGCGAACGGCCGTCGATGGCCTGGTACGCCACCGATTCCACGTCTTCGCAGTGCGTGCATTTCACGCGCACCATGTGCCATTGCGTGGCGCACAGGCTGCAGCACAGGTAGCGGTAGCCTTCAAACTGGCCGCCCACGCGCACCACGCTGGCCACCGGCAGGCTGGCGCAGACGGGGCAGACGCCGAATGGGCTGACGACGGGCAACTGCTTGTCGTCGAAGCGGCTGGCCAGATCGGTCCAGTAGACCTGCAAGGCCGCCATCACGAAGGGTGCCGCGGCGCTGTCCACGCCCTGGTCCTGCTCGGCCAGCACGGCTTCGGCCAGGTCTTCCAGCGATTCGGGGTCTTGGTCCACGGCCCGGCGCAGGGCGGCGCAGACCTCGATGGCTTCGGCCGGCACGTTCTTGCCGCGCGACACCTCGTCCACCAGTTGCGCCAGGATGCCGCGCCACATCGGGTCACGCGGCCAGCCGATCGCCTGCAACGGCGGCATGCCATGGGCTTGCGCCAGCGCGACACGGTCTTCCGACGCCTCCGGGGCCGCACAGTCCTTCAGCGCGCGCTGCTGGGCATCGACCAGCTGCGCCATCAGCAGCAGATAGTCGGCCACCGGGCTGTCCGCCGCTAACTGGCGCAAGCGTGCCGCGCGGGTCGCAAACACCGAGCCGCGGTCGGGCAGGCTGACGCGGGGAATATTGTTGTGGTCTAGCGCTTCGATCTCGCCGCGCGGAAGAATTCGCTGCAATTGCGTCTCCAAGAAAACAAACACGGCTGCCAGCCTTCGAAGAAGGATAGCAGCCGTGCGGTCAGGATAAAACTGGCGCTACTTTCGAATCTGTTCGCGGAACCAGGCGCGGTGGTGTTTCCACGCCCAGCCCGCCGTCACGTAGCCCCGCAGCATCGCGGTGAGCGATCCCTTGACCCAGATCGCCGCGTAGATGTGCACGATGATCGAGCAGATCAGCACCAGCGCCGTCACGGCGTGCACCACCGAGGCCACCCGTACCACCCAGATCGGGAAGTAGAACGCGAAGAATTCGCGCCAGATCACGATGCCGCTGGCGAACAACCCCAGCATGCACAGCACCAGCACATAGAACAGCAGCTTCTGGCCGGCGTTGTACTTGCCGACTTCGGGCAGCTTTTCTTCGCGGTTCTCGACCACGTCGTTCAGCTGTTTCAACCACTGGCGGTCCGCCTTCGTCATGAGGTTGTGCCGCCACATGTGGCCGGCGAACACGACGAAGCAGACGAACATCACCAAGCCGATGAAGGGATGGAGGATGCGCGTCCAGGGGCCGCCGCCGAACAGGTTGGACAGCCAGAACATCGACGGGTGGAACAGCGCCAGGCCGGAGAGCGCCAACAGGATGAACGTGAACGCGATGATCCAGTGGTTGGTGCGCTCGCCCGGCGAATAGCGCTTGATGCGGCGGTGATGGCGGTCTTCAGTCATGGCGCACCTCCTCTTCGGCACGGCGTTCGTCTTCTTCCGAGACCTCGTTGCGCCCGACGCGGGCGTAGTGGAAGAAGCCCGCCAGGGCGGTCAAGGCCATCGCGGCCACGCCCAGCGGTTTGGCCAGCCCCTTCCACAACGACACCATGGGGCTGATATGCGGGTCTTTGGGCAGGCCGTGATACAGCCCGGGCTGATCGGCGTGATGCAGCACATACATGACGTGGGTGCCGCCCACGCCCTGCGGGTCATACAGGCCGGCCTGGTCGAACCCGCGGGACTTCAGGTCCACGATCCGTTCTTCGGCGTGCTGCTTCATGTCTTCCTTGGTGCCGAACACGATGGCGCCGGTGGGACAGGCCTTGACGCAGGCCGGCTCCTGGCCGACGGCCACGCGGTCGGAACACAGGGTGCACTTGTACGCCTTGTGGTCCTTTTTCGAGATGCGCGGCACGTTGAACGGGCAGCCGGTGATGCAGTAGCCGCAGCCGATGCAGTTTTCCTCGTGGAAGTCCACGATGCCGTTGTTGTACTGGATGATGGCGCCCGGCGAGGGACAGGCCTTCAGGCAGCCCGGGTCCTCGCAGTGCATGCAGCCGTCCTTGCGGATCAGCCATTCCAGGTCGCCGGCGGGATTCTCGTATTCCGAGAAGCGCATGACGGTCCAGGAATGCTCGGTCAGGTCGGCCGGGTTGTCGTAGACGCCCACGTTCGTGCCGATCTCGTCGCGCAGGTCGTTCCATTCCATGCAGGCGCTTTGGCAAGCCTTGCACCCGATGCACTTGGAGACGTCGATCAGCTTGGCCACCGAGCCCGTGACGGGTTCACGGATGCCCGGCGGCGGCGTGGTCGTGGCCGAGCGCCGTTTGATGTCTAGGGATTGCAGGGACATGACGGTTCTCCTAAGCCTTTTCGACCTGCACCAGGAACGACTTGAATTCCGGTGTCTGCGAATTACCGTCGCCCACGACAGGCGTCAGCGTGTTGGCGATGAAGCCGGGCTTGGCCAGGCCCACGAAACCCCAGTGGATGGGGATGCCCACGTGGTGCACGGTCTTGCCCTCGATGGTCAGCGCCCGCAAGCGCTTGGTGACCAGCGCAACCGCCTTGATGTAGCCGCGGTTGGACGACACCTTCACCCGCGACCCGTTGGCGATGCCCAATTCCTTGGCCAGCGCTTCGCCGATTTCCACGAACTGCTCCGGCTGCAGAATGGCGTTGATGCGCACGTTCTTCGTCCAGTAGTGGAAGTGCTCGGTCAGGCGGTAGGTGGTGGCCACGTACGGGAACTTGTCCACCTTGCCCATCGCGGCCAGATCGTCCTTGAAGACGCGTGCCGCCGGGTTGCTGGTGACGCCCGGCGCCTTCGGATGCAGCGGGTTGTAGCCCAGCGGCGTCTCGAAGGGCTCGTAGTGTTCAGGGAAAGGTCCTTCGGCCATGCCCGCCCGCGCAAAGAAGCGCGCCACGCCTTCCGGGTTCATGATGAACGGGCCCATGCCGCCGTCCGGGTTCTCGTCGCCCTTGAAGTCGGGGATGTCGGCGCCCGTCCAGATCTTGCCGTTCCACGAGATCAGGTTGCGCCGCGGGTTGAACGGCTTGCCGGACACGTCGCACGACGCGCGGTTGTACAGGATGCGGCGGTTGGCCGGCCACGCCCAGGCCCAATTCAGGGTCTGGCCGATGCCGGTGGGGTCGCTGTTGTCGCGGCGCGCCATCAGGTTGCCGCCGGGGCCCCAGGCGCCGGCGAAGATCCAACAGCCGCTGGCCGTTGAACCGTCGTCGCGCAGTTCCGCAAAGCCCGCCACTTGCTCGCCGCCCTTGCGCACGAGCTTGGTGGGATCCTTGGGGTCCATGACGTCCACCAACGCCTTGCCCGAATATTCCTTGGCCAGCTCTTCCGCCGTGGGATTCTGCGGATTCGAGTAGGGCCAGGACAGGTTGACGATGGGGTCGGGGTACTTGCCGCCCTCTTCCTGGTACATCTTGCGCAGGCGCGTGAAGATCAGCGACATGATTTCGATGTCGCTCTTGGCCTCGCCCGGCGGCTCGGCGCCCTTCCAGTGCCATTGCAGCCAGCGCCCGGAGTTCACCAGCGCGCCGTCTTCCTCGGCGAAACAGGTGGTGGGCAGGCGGAAGACCTCGGTCTGGATCTTGGCGGGATCCACGTCGTTGTGCTCGCCTGCGTTGCGCCAGAATTCCGAGGTCTCGGTGACCAGCGGGTCCATGATGACCAGGTACTTCAGCTTGGCGAAGCCGTCGTTCAGCTTGCCCTTGTTGGGCGCGGCCGCCAGGGGGTTGAAGCCCTGCGCGATGTAGCCGTTCATCTTGCCCTGGACCATGAGCTCGTAGACCTGCAGCATGTCGTACATCTTGTCGAGCTTGGGCAGGTAGTCGAACGCCCAATTGTTCTCGGCAGTGGCCGACTTGCCCCACCAGGCCTTCATCAGGCTCACGTGGAACTTGCTGTAGTTCTGCCAGTAGCTGAGCTGGTTGGGCCGCAGGGGCTTCAACGCGCGCGTCTCGATGTACTTGCCGTAGTCCTGTTCGGGCTCGTTGGGCAGGGTCATGTAGCCCGGCAGCAGGTTCGACATCAGGCCCAGATCGGTCAGGCCCTGGATGTTCGAGTGCCCGCGCAGCGCGTTCATGCCGCCGCCCGCGATACCGATATTGCCCAGCAGCAACTGCACCATGGCGCCGGTGCGGATGATCTGCGAGCCGATGGAGTGCTGCGTCCAGCCCAGCGCATACAGGATCGTGGCGGCGCGGTCCGTGGTGGCCGTGGAGGCCAGCATGTCGCACACCTTCAGGAACTTGTCGCGGGGCGTGCCGCACACGCGCTCGACCATCTCTTCGGTGTAGCGCGAGTAGTGCTTCTTCATCAGCTGGTACACCGTGCGCGGATGCGTCAGCGTCGGGTCCGTCTTGACGAAGCCGTCGTCGCCGCGCTCGTAGTCCCAGCTTGCCTTGTCGTACGTGCGCTTCTCAGCGTTGTAGCCCGAGTACAGGCCCGCGTCGAACGTGAAGTCCTCGCGCACGATGTAGGAAAAGTCGGTGTAGTTGCGCACGTACTCGTGCTGGATCTTGTCGTGATCCAACAGGTACTTGATGACGCCACCCAGGAAGATGATGTCGGTGCCGGTGCGTATGGGCGCGTAAAAGTCCGCCACGGATGCCGAGCGCGTAAAGCGCGGATCCACGACGATCAGCTTCGCCTTGTTATGGGCTTTCGCTTCCGTGACCCATTTGAATCCGCACGGGTGGGCCTCGGCGGCATTGCCGCCCATGATCAATACTACGTCCGCGTTCTTGATGTCGACCCAATGGTTCGTCATCGCTCCACGGCCAAACGTCGGGGCAAGACCTGCCACCGTCGGGCCATGTCAGACACGGGCTTGATTGTCGAACGCCAACATCCCCATGCTGCGCACGGTCTTGTGCGTGATGTAGCCCACCTCGTTGCTGCTTGCCGAGGCGGCCAGCATGCCGGTGGTCAGCCACCGGTTTACCGTTTTGCCGTCCGCGGTCTTCTCGACGAAGTTCGCGTCGCGGTCGGCTTTCATGAGCTTGGTGATGCGCGTCAGGGCATCGTCCCACGACATCCGCACCCATTTGTCCGACCCAGGCGCCCGGTATTCCGGGAACTTCAGGCGGTTGGGACTGTGGATGAAGTCGATCAGGGCAGCGCCCTTCGGACAGAGCGTGCCGCGGTTGACGGGGTGGTCGGGGTCGCCTTCGATGTGCATGATGCTGGCGCGCGCGTTCTTGGCGCCGTCGCCCAGACCATACATCAGCAAACCGCAGGCGACCGAACAGTAGGGACAGGTGTTGCGCGTTTCGGTCATGCGCGCAAGTTTGTACTGGCGTACCTCAGCCATGGCTGTGCCGGGAGCGACCCCGAGCAATGCCAGGCTGGAGCCTGCCAGGGTTGCACCTGTCACCTTGAAGAACTGGCGGCGATTCATGTTGACCATGAAGCACTCCTCTCCTGGTGAATGACGAAAGCCGGGGGCTTGCCCGAAGGAAAAAGCCCTACGACTTCCAAGGATATTTCAACAAGTATATTCCGAAGCCGCGTGGCCATGCATGGGTCAAACCCGCCTCCAGCCGGGATTTGGCGGCGAAATAGGAGTTGTTCGCAGATTTTGGATAGTCTCCTGGCTGCTACCATTGCCGGCGGCCGTGGCTAGACCGGCCCCTTTTCCGCCTTTTTTTGCCTGACCGCTGGAGCGCCGATGCGCCGCTTTGCCCCGCTGGCCCTTTCCCTTGCCGCCCTGGCCGGAGCGCTCGCCGCCGCCGCCACCCCGGCCCGGGCCGCCCTGACACCGGCCGCCGCCGCCACCGAGGCCGCCCATCAGGCGGCCATGGACGGCTACCTGTATTTCTACCCCCTGGTCACGATGGACCTGACGCGGCGCCAGTTCACGCACCCGTCACAGGGCGCCCAGGGCGCGCCGTCCAACGCGTTCCTGCATGTCCGCGCCCTGCCCCAGCCGGGCGCGGCCACGCCCTGGGCCAATCCCGACATGCTGCGCAGCACCGGCTGGCTTGATCTGACGGCCGGGCCCGTGGTGCTGTCGGTGCCGGATACCCAGGGGCGGCGGTACACGCTGACGCTGCTGGACATGTGGACGGACGTGTTCGCCGCGCTGGGCAAGCGCACGACCGGCACGGCCAAGGGCAACACCGTCATCGTGCCGCCGGGCTGGACGGGCACGCTGCCCTCGGGCATGGCCCGCATCGACGCCCCCACGGCGCACGTCTGGGCGAAGGCCTTGATCCAGACCGACGGGCCGGCGGACTATCCCGCCGTCCACGCCTTGCAGGACGGTTTCACGCTGACGCCGCTGGCGCAATGGAACCTGCCCGCGCAATCGCAGCGCGTGAAGTCCGACCCGAACCTGGACCTGAAGATCCCGGTGCGCGAACAGGTGGAATCCATGCCCACCGACGCCTTTTTCACCTACGCGGCGGAATTGCTGCGCAAGCATCCCCCGCACGCCACCGACCAGCCGGTGCTGGCGCAATTGCGGCGGGTGGGCCTGATCCCCGGCAGGACATTCGAATTCGACCGCCTGGACCACCCCGCCAAGCAAGGCATGCGCCGGGGCTTGCGCGCCGGACGCGAACGCATGGACGCCGCCGCCGGCGGCACGCTGCGCGCCGTCAACGGCTGGCAGCAGGAAGCCGGCAGCGTCGGCGTGTACGGCAGCGGCTATCTGCGCCGCGCGCTGGCGGCGCAGGCCCAGCCAGGCTCGGGCCTGCCTGAGGACCAGGTGGTGCTGCTGCTGGCAGCCGACAGCCAGGGCGCGCCGATCGATGGCGCGCATCGCTACCTGCTGCACTTTGAAAGCGGCCAGTTGCCGCCCGCCGGCGCCGCATGGTCGCTCGCAGCCTATGACGGCCAGGGCATGCCGGTGGCCAACCTGCTGAACCGCTATGCCCTGGGCGACCGCGCGCCCTTGCGCTACAACGCCGACGGCTCGCTGGACGTGCACATCAGCCATGCGCCGCCCGCGCCGGAGGACCAGGCCAACTGGCTGCCCGTTGCGGCCGCCGGGCCGGTGACGGTGCTGCTGCGCGCCTATGAGCCGGGCCCGGCGCTGCTGGACGGTTTGTGGATGCCGCCCGCGCTGGTGCGCGACGAACCGCAAGAGGCGGCGCAGGCCGCGCCGGCGGCGGACGCTCCCGTGGCGGAACCGGCGGCCGAGGCGGCGCCCCCCGCCCCGGCCAAGGCCACGGCC
>NZ_DBHKZA010000028.1:0-70727 GCF_057314935.1 Achromobacter sp. | reverse complement strand
ACTGGCCGGGTTTCAAATGCAAATCCATTCTGGGTCTCCTGTGCCGGTTGCCGGCATCATGCAAATTCGTTGTCACGCCGGCTTTCGCACCGGATCGTGGTTGCCGACCTAACGCTTGCCCGTCACCATCGGCAGGTTCAGGCCTTGTTCCTTCGCGCATTCGATCGCGATGTCATAGCCGGCATCCGCATGGCGCATGACGCCCGTTCCCGGATCGTTGGCCAGCACGCGGGCGATGCGCTCGGCGGCTTCATCGGTGCCGTCGCACACGATGACCATGCCGGAATGCTGCGAGAAGCCCATGCCCACGCCGCCGCCATGGTGCAGCGATACCCACGTCGCGCCGCTTGCGGTGTTCAGCAACGCGTTCAGCAGCGGCCAGTCGGAGACGGCGTCCGAACCGTCGCGCATGGATTCGGTTTCGCGGTTGGGACTGGCGACGGAACCGGAGTCCAGATGGTCGCGGCCGATGACGATGGGCGCCGACAATTCGCCGGAGCGGACCATTTCATTGAACGCCAGGCCCAGCTTGGCGCGCTGGCCCAGGCCCACCCAGCAGATGCGCGCCGGCAAGCCCTGGAAGCTGATGCGCTCGCGCGCCATGCTCAACCAGTGATGCAGGTGCGCGTCGTCCGGAATCAGTTCCTTGACCTTGGCATCGGTCTTGTAGATGTCTTGCGGGTCCCCCGACAGCGCGGCCCAGCGGAACGGTCCGACGCCGCGGCAGAACAGCGGCCGGATATAGGCGGGCACGAAACCGGGGAAGTCGAACGCGTCCGCCACGCCTTCTTCCTTGGCCATCTGGCGGATGTTGTTGCCGTAGTCGAAGGTGGGGATGCCCTGGCGCTGAAATGCCAGCATGGCTTGCACATGGACGGCCATCGACTGCTTGGCGGCCTTGATGACGGCGGCCGGTTCGCGCTTGGCGCGTTCGCGGTAGTCCTGCCAGGTCCAGCCCACGGGCAGGTAGCCGTTCAACGGGTCGTGCGCGCTGGTCTGGTCGGTGACCATGTCCGGGCGCACGCCACGGCGCACCAGTTCGGGCAGGATCTCGGCCGCGTTGCCGCACAGCGCGATGGAAACGGCGCGGCCTTCCTTCGTGTATTTGGCGATGCGGGCCAGCGCGTCGTCCAGGTCGGCGGCCTGCTCGTCCACGTAGCGGGTGCGGAGGCGGAAATCGATGCTGGCCTGCTGGCATTCGATGTTGAGCGACGAGGCGCCCGCCAGCGTGGCCGCCAGCGGCTGCGCGCCGCCCATGCCGCCCAGGCCTGCGGTCAGCACCCAGCGGCCCGCGAGGTTGCCGCCGTAGTGCTGGCGCCCGGCTTCGACGAAGGTCTCATACGTGCCTTGCACGATGCCCTGGCTGCCGATGTAGATCCAGCTGCCGGCGGTCATCTGGCCGTACATCGCAAGACCCTTGGCGTCCAGTTCGTTGAAGTGTTCCCAGGTGGCCCAGTGCGGCACCAGGTTCGAGTTGGCGATGAGCACGCGCGGGGCGTTGGCGTGGGTCTTGAACACGCCGACCGGCTTGCCCGATTGCACCAGCAGGGTTTCGTCGTCGTTCAGGTTCGTGAGCGACTCCACGATCTTGTCGTAGCAATCCCAGTTGCGGGCGGCGCGGCCGATGCCGCCATACACCACCAGTTCCTTGGGGTTCTCGGCCACGTCCGGGTCAAGGTTGTTCATCAGCATGCGCAAGGGGGCTTCGGTCAGCCAGCTCTTGGCCGTCAATTTGTTGCCGCGCGGGGCGCGGATGACGACATCGCGGTATCGGTTCGATTGGTCCAAGAGACGCTCCTTGATCGGTTCAGCAGCGCGCGTATCGAATGCGCGCCGGTTGCCCGCATCATAAGACGCCTATGCTTGTATATACAAGATAGGTTGACTAGATTTTGACTCAGGGATTTCCCTAGCGGCGACGCCAGGACGACGACGGCCATCGCTGCGTTCGGAGGGTGAAAAAAAAAGCCGCCCCAGGCGGCTTCAAGCAGGATCAAGCAGGATCAAGCAGGATCAAGCGGTTTCAGCGGCGGCAGGGGCGTCAGGCCATTTCGGCATCAGCTCGATCACGCAGGCGTCCAGCGGGGCCGCGCCTTCCAGGCGGTACTCGGCCAGGCCTTCCTGCCCCTCGACGTGCAGGCAGTCGTAACGCGACGGCAGCCTGTGCACCGCAGCATCGACGCGTACCGACAGCGCATCGCCGGCGTTCAGGACCAGCACGCTGCGCGCGGCGCTATGGAATATCCATGGGCTGACGCCCGTCACCCACTGCAGCCGGGCGTGGCAGCGTGCCGGCGCGTAGATCAGGTTGAAGTCGCGGATCGGGCCGTCCAGCAGGCGGCACTGCACGTGCGCGTCGCCCGAAAACGCATAGGCCTGGCGTGGCGCCAGCGGCGCTTGCTCGCGCCCGTCCACGGTCAGCTGGATGCCCCGGCCTTCCAGCACGGTGATGATGCGCTGCAACCCGGTGAAGGCTGAAAATCCCCCGTCCTGCGCCACGTCGGCGATGGACAGGCGCCAGTCGAAGGCGGTCGTGCTGCCGCCGGGGTTGCAGGCGACTTCCTGCGTGGTGCCGGCGCCGTTGCGCCACGGCATGCGCGGATAGTCGGCGGCGCGATAGAGATGGACTTCGGGGTGCTTCATGACGTGAACTTGCCTTCCAGACGGTGCCGCGACCCGGGGTGGATCAGACGGGCGAGCGTGACGGCGCGCTCGCCGGACCAGGTCCGGCGGCTGATCAGCAGACAGGGCTCGTCGCGATCGATCTGCAGCAGCTGGCATTCGCGGGGCTTGGCCAGGATGGCCTCGACGACGTGTTCGCCTTCGCTTAGCGGCGCCACGCGCGTCAGGTATTCATACGGCGTGCTTTGCGTGAAATCCTGCTTCAGGTAGTCGGGCGCCAGGCGCACATTCACGTAGCGGTCTTCCAACTGGATCGGAATGTCGTCTTCGTAGTGCACGATGACCGAGTGATAGACCGGTTGGCCCGCGCGGATCTCCAGCGCCTGCGCCTGCTCGGCGCCGGCCGGCTCTTCGGCCAAGCGCACTACGCGGCTGTGGTGGCGATGGTTGCGCGCGGCGATCTCGTCGGCGATATTGTTGACGGCAAACAGCGCCGAGCGCGCCTTGGGCTGCGCCACGAACGTGCCCACGCCCTGCATGCGCACCAGCAGCCCTTCGGAGGTCAGCTCGCGCAGCGCGCGGTTGATCGTCATGCGGCTGAAGCCGAGTTCGTCGACCAGTTCGCTTTCCGACGGCACCCGGTAGTGCGCCGGCCATGCGCCGCTGCGGATCTGCTGCGCGATCATCTGCTTGACCTGCGCGTACAGCGGGGCGGGCAGGGCATTGGCCTGGACGGGCAATCTGGGAGGGGAAGAGGCCACGGGGAATCCTGTTGGGCGCCTAAAGGATGCGGAGATCGTTGGGATGCGGAAATCGTTGCCATCAAGTATAGACAGGTACAGATGTCTTGCGCACTCCAGTGTTGCGCGCCACGCCTGGCTGGACGGCGGCGCGCCGATTCCTCTATACTCCCCCCCTGTATCGTTTTCGGAGCCTGCCGTGCCGCACTCGCCGGAAGAGAAAAAACGTGTCGTCACCCGCCTGCGCCGCATCCAGGGGCAGGCGTTAGCATTGGAGCGCGCGGTGAACGCTGGCACGGAGTGCGGAGCGCTGCTGCAGCAGCTGGCCGCCTTGCGCGGCGCCGCCACCGGCCTGATGGCCGAAGTGCTGGAAAGCCATCTCCGGGAAACCTTCCTGCAATCCGCCCAGGGCGGGCCGCAACATGCCGCGATCGACGCCGAAGCCGAAGTCGACCAGCTGATGCGCATCGTCCGTTCCTACCTGAAATAACCCCCGCCGACATTCGTGGAGTAAAGCTATGAAATCACGCGCAGCAGTCGCATTCGGACCCGGCAAGCCGCTGGAAATCGTTGAAATCGACGTCGCGCCGCCGCAGCGCGGCGAGGTGCTGGTGCAGATCACGCACACCGGCGTCTGCCACACCGACGCCTTCACCCTCAGCGGCGATGACCCCGAAGGCCTGTTCCCGGCCGTGCTGGGCCACGAAGGCGCCGGCATCGTGGTGGAAGTCGGCGAGGGCGTCACGTCCCTGAAGCCGGGCGACCACGTCATCCCGCTCTACACGGCCGAATGCCGCGAGTGCAAGTTCTGCCTGTCCGGCAAGACCAACCTGTGCCAGAAGGTGCGCGCCACCCAGGGCAAGGGCGTCATGCCCGACGGCACGTCGCGCTTCAGCTACGAAGGCAAGCCGCTCTACCACTACATGGGCTGCTCGACGTTCAGCGAATACTCCGTGGTGAACGAGATCTCGCTGGCCAAGATCAACCCGGCCGCCCCGCATGAAAAGGTCTGCCTGCTGGGTTGCGGCGTGACGACCGGCCTGGGCGCCGTGCACAACACCGCGAAGGTCAAGGAGGGCGACACCGTCGCCGTGTTCGGCCTGGGCGGCATCGGCCTGGCCGTGATCCAGGGCGCGGTGCAGGCCAAGGCCGGCCGCATCATCGCCGTGGACACCAACCCGAACAAGTTCGTGCTGGCCAGCGCCATGGGCGCCACCGACTGCATCAACCCCAAGGACCACGACAAGCCCATCCAGGACGTCATCGTCGAATTGACGGACGGCGGCGTGGACTTCTCGTTCGAGTGCATCGGTAATGTGCACGTGATGCGCGCCGCGCTGGAATGCTGCCACAAGGGTTGGGGCGAGAGCATCATCATCGGCGTGGCCGGCGCCGGCCAGGAGATCAGCACCCGTCCGTTCCAGCTCGTCACCGGCCGCGTCTGGCGCGGTTCGGCCTTCGGCGGCGTCAAGGGCCGCACGCAACTGCCGGGCATGGTGGAAGACGCCATGAGCGGCAAGATCGATCTGGATCCGTTCGTGACGCACACGTTGCCGCTCGAACGCATCAACGAAGCCTTCGACCTGATGCATGAAGGCAAGTCGATCCGCACCGTGATCCACTTCTAAGCCTTCCCCCGGCAGCATCCCGCAGGCCCGGCGCGCAATGCGTCGGGCCTGCCTGTTTTCATGACACCGGCAAGACAACGCCGCGCGCGTTGATGACAGCCTTGTCATTCATCTTCACGTCATCTTCGGCCGCAACCATTCGCCCTTCATAAACGAGGGATCACACGAATGATTACGTGGAAGAGGAATGCGGGCGCCGCGATGCTGAGCGCCTTGTTGCTGGCCGGTTGCGGCGGCAGCGATGACGACGACAACGATACGTCCGTCCCGGCGCCGGAACAGCCCGCACCAGAGCAGCCGGCAGCCAGCCGGCCGATGGAGCTGACGATCCTGCACATCAACGATCATCACTCCAATCTGGACAGCAAGAAGAAAGACCTGAAACTCAAGAACGCTGCCGGCACGGCGGTGGCGGTGAACGTGGAAGTCGGCGGCTTTCCACGCGTGACCGGCGCCTTCAACGCGCTGTCGGCGCAGTCGGCCAACGTGCTGAAACTGCACGCGGGCGACGCCAACACGGGCACGCTGTACTTCAACCGCGCCGGCGAAGCCGGCGAGGCGGACGCGGCCATGATGAACACGGTCTGCTTTGACGCGATGACGCTCGGCAACCACGAGTTCGACAAGGGCGACAGCGGCCTGAAGCGCTTTATCGACCTGCTGCATGCCGGCTCGTGCCAGACGCCGCTGCTGAGCGCCAACGTCACATTCGCCGCCGCCTCGGCGCTGAACCCGTCGCGCGCGCCCGGCCTCGTCAAGCCGTCCATCGTGCTGCAACGCGACGGCCAGCCCATCGGCATCGTCGGCCTGACGATCGCCAACAAGACGCAGCAATCATCCAGCCCGGACGCCGGCACGCTGTTCTCCGACGAGACGGCGGCCGCGCAGGCGCAGATCGACGCGCTGCGCGCGCAGGGCGTGAACAAGATCGTGGTGATGAGCCACATCGGCTATGACTACGACAAGCAGATCATCCCCAAGCTGAGTGGCGTTGACGTGGTGGTGGGCGGCGATTCCCACACCTTGCTGGGCCCGGACACGATGACGGCCTACGGCGTGGGCTCGCCCGCGGGCGCCTACCCGACCGTGCTGCAGAACAAGGACGGCAAGCGCGTGTGCCTCGTGCAAGCCTGGGAATATTCGCAAGTGGTCGGCGAGCTGAAGGTCAGCTTCGATGCCAACGGCGACGTCACGGCTTGCGCCGGCACGCCGCACGTGCTGATGGGCGACGCGTTCACGGTGGCCGGCGCCGCGCCCGCCCCTGCCGACAAGACCGCCATCCTGGCCGATGTGGCCGCCAGCGGCTTCCTGCGTATCCAGCAACCGGACGCGCAAGCCACGAGCGTGCTGCAGCCCTTCAAGGCAAAGGTCGACGCCTTCAGCGCCAGCCTGGTCGCCGCGGTTCCCCAGGAACTGTGCTCGCGCCGCGTGCCGGGCGGCCCGGGTTCGCGCGACTACAGCCGCTCCAGCGCAGCGTGCAACACGCTGGGCAGCGTCAGCCTGCGCGGCGGCGACATCCAGCAGTTGGTGGCGCAAGCCTATCTGGACGTGGCCAATGCCAACTACGGCGGCGCGGACATTTCGCTGCAAAGCGGCGGCGGCGTACGCGTGCCCTTGCTGGGCAACGTGACGGCGGCCAACGTGATCGAAGTGGTTCCGTTCGGCAACATGCTCTGGCGCCTGGAGGTCACGGGCGCCGAGGTCAAGAGCATGCTGGAAGACGGCATGCAGGCCGTCTACGGTCCGGGCGGCTCGACCGGACCGTACCCATACGCCGGCGGCCTGCGCTGGGACGTGAACGCCGCGCAGGCCCAGGGCAGCCGCGTGACGAACATCGAAGTGCGTGACGCCGCCAGCGGCAACTGGCTGCCGCTGGACGCTGCCCGCACGTACAAGCTGTTCGTGCTGAGCTTCAACGCCACGGGCGGCGACGGCTACAAGACGCTGGCCAACGTGCCGGCCGCCCGGCGCCAGGACATCGGCGTGCTGGATGCCGACGTCCTCCAAAGCTACATCGACAAGCAGGCCAAGGACCCGGTGTCCGGCCTGCCGGTGTTGAATCTGCTGCCCGTCAGCCTGTACAGCACCAAGACGTACAGCGAGTAAGACCCCATCGGCCCTGACCTGGCGGCAGGGTCTTTATTGCATGAACCGGACGGCCCTCATATTATGCAAGGAAATGCTTGCATAATATGAGGGCCGTCTTTTGAGTTCATCCACTGCCATCTGGCTGTTCCTGTCCGTCCAGGCCCTGGGGCTGGCGCTATGGCTGACGCTTGCCGCGCTGAACAACCGGCGGGATTTCGCCGGGGCCGCCGCCGCGGTCGGCGCCACCATGGCGATGCTGCCGCTGACGCAGGCCCCTCGCATCCCCACTCCCTTGCTTAGCCGTTCCCAGCGTTCGCCGGGCCTGCACCGCGCAGCCCTGGCCGTCGTGCTGCTGCTCCAGACGGCGGGCGCCGCCTTGGCATGGGCCGGGTGCTACGCGCTGCTGGTCCAGGGCGACCTGGCCGCGGCCCGGCCCTGGCTGAACGGGGCGCTGGCCGCCCTGTCCGCCTGCCTGCTGGCCATGCACCTGAGCGGCCTGTGGTTCGGGTATTGGATACGCCAGGACACGCTGCAACTGACGCACATCGCCTTGCTGCTGTGGTCGTGCCTGATGTTCCTGGCCTTCAACCTGGTGGCTTGATCGCCCGGCGGCGCGGAAGCCCGCCTCGCGTTACGACGTCAGTCGCAGGTGGCCGTCCGAGCCCAGTCGGCGTTCAAGGTAGACCTTTTCCGTGCGGCCGACGAACTGCGCCAGCGAGAATTCCCGCTTCGCCGTGTTGCGCGCGTCGATGCCCATCTGCGCCACCAGGTCGCGGTTCTTCAGGATCTCGCTGACGATCTTGACCACGCTGCTGACGGACCCCGGGGGCACCACCCAGCCATTGCGGCCATCCGTGACGTTCTCGGTCAGGCCCCCTATCTTGCTGACGATGACCGGCTTGCCGGATGCCATCATTTCGCGGCAGGCGAACGAGATCGTCTCCAACCGCGACGACAGCACGAAACCGACGTCCAGCGCGGCCAGGAACGGCCCCACGTCTTCCAGCAGGCCGGTGAACACCACCTGGTCCGCCATGCCCAGTTCGATCACGCGCCGGCGCTGCTCGTCGTCGGGTTCCTTGCCGGCGATCATGATCACGACCTGATCGCGCAAATAGTCGGGCAGCAACGACACGGCGGTCACCATGTCCAGCCAGTTCTTGTAGCTGGCCGTCCCGGCATTGCTGCCGATCACCAGCCGGCGCCGCAAGGCGGCAGGCAGCAGCGCGGCGCGCGCCTGTTCCGAAGCCTGGGCGCTGGCCGGCCGGAATTGCGCCGTGTCGACACCGTTGTGCACCACCCGCAGGTCTTCGTCGCGGAAGACGGATTCCTTCATGCGGCGGAAGGTGTGGCCGCAGACGCAGATGACGCGGTTCGTGCCCCATTTGGCCCGCATGCGCACGCCCAGGCTGTTGGCGGTACGGTCGGTGTGCTGCGTATAGACGATGAACGGGCGCTTGGCGCCCATGCCCATCGTGGCCAGCATGCACAGGCGATGGTCGGCCGACCCATTCACATGGATCACGTCGAAATGTTCCTTGCGCAGCAGCGCGCGCAAGCGGCGCAACGCGCTCAGTTGCTGGAACGGCCGCCCCTTGAATTCCAGGTCGATCGACTGCACGCCGGGCAAGGCGTCGGCCTCGGCCAGCAGGCGGCTGCCGCGCGGCGCGGCCACGGTGATCTGGGCGCGCTGGCGCAGCATGCGCGCCAGCGACATGACGTAGGTGGTATGCCCGCCGCCGTCGCCTTGGTGAAAGTTGGTGTAGAGGATCTTCATGATGTCAGGCCCGAGAGCGGATGCGGGGAAGGCGGGGATTCCCCTTGATTGAGCAAACAGCTCCAATGGCATTTTTCGAACACGTCGTCGCCCAGGCGGCTGCCGGCAGACAGGTTGTAGACCTTGACGCCACGCGCGCTCAGCAGCCGGCTGGCCTGGCGGAACGCGGGTTCGATGTGGCCTGCGAATTGACGGTCCAGCGCGGTGGCCAGCTGGGCGCCTGCGCTTTCATAGAAGCGCGGCCCGGCGCTGGCCGTCAGGTCCAGGCCGTGCAGATACAGGGTGCGGGCGCCCATCCAGGCCAGCAATTGCAAGCCGGTGTAGGCGACGGTTCCTCCGCCGAACAGTCCGCGGGCGGGGTTCAGGCTGAAGCCGTGCGCGTGCTGCGGATTGCGCGCGTCGAACAGCACCAGTTCCGGGTCGTGCGCCAACTGCGCTTCAAGCGCTTCGGGCGTGGCCCGCGCCTGCAGCGCGCGTTGATGCACTTCTTCAAAAAGGACGATGCGGCAGCGGATGTCGTCCGCGGCGAACAGAAACGCAATCCAGCGGTACACCTCGGGCGTCACGAACAGCAAGAGATCCTGCGACAGCACCTCGGCCACCAGATCGCGCCGGCGTTTGACGAATCCGGCATCCAGCATCGCGTAGTAGTCAAAGCGCAAGGTGGGATGCTGGCGGCGCAGCGCGATGGAACCGTTGACGCCCATGACGGCGCCAAGCCGGCATTGCGCGTAGTCGATCTGCGCGACCGACGGCCCGCTCAGGATCAGGTGCGCGTCGCCGGCGATGTTGCGCGGCACGGCGTCCATCGGCACGGTGCCGGGACCTTTCACACCCACCAGATCGCATGCCACCAACCGTTCGCTGCCCTCGCGCCGCACCTTCACTAGTGGCCACAGCGTCTCGTTGTGCCGATAGGCCCCGGCGCGCGTATAGCGGTAAAAATATCGGAAGCCCTTGGTCAAGGGACGCGAGCAAAGCAGGCGGGAAACGAGGGCAAAACGGGGCATGAACTGTGCCGCTGAAAGCGCGGCGAAACCTTACGAGCGGCTGATTCTACGCAGGCGCCCCCCGCAACGGCGGGTTCGAAACATTTGAGATGTAACAGCATTGAGGGCTGCTGTTCGCGCCCTTTTTTTGCCTGTTTTTCCAGAGAGCCTGGCGATATCCCACATTCCGGAACCCTGCGGATCAACGCGCCGGAATATGCACCATTACCGTGCAGAAGCACCGGTTATCAGGCACCTCTCGTACGCGCGCGGCGCGCCGCGCGCTCGTACGTTCCATTACCTTTTGCGCCAAAGCGACAGCATATTGAAAGTGAATCAGGCGCCGCCGCGGGGCCAGAGTTCCGGAAACAACGGATGCGCCAATGCCGCGCCGGCGGGCAAGGTGTCGGCCAGGCCCGGAAACTCCGGCGACGTCCGCCACGGGCGTGGCGCGTGCCGCATGTCCTCACCCAGGAAGCGCAGCGAAAACGCGCGCCGACGCCGGTTACCCCCTACGCCGCCCGCGGCGTGCAAGGTCAGCATATGAAAGAACACTGCGTCGCCAGGTTGCAGTTCCCAACCCAGAATGTTCCAGGCCGAACGGTTCGATTCAATGTCCGGCAGCTCCGTCAGGCTGCCTTCGGGAAACCACCTTGCCTGGTTGTCCAGGAACGTGCGCGGCATCAGCCACGGGCCCCGGTGCGATCCGGCCACGAACTCCAGCGTGGACTCGCGTGCCACGGGGTCCACCGGCATCCACATGCTGCAGTTCTGCCGGCCTTCCACGTTGTAGTAGGGCTGGTCCTGATGCCACGGCGTCGGCTGGCGCGTGTTGGGTTCCTTGACCAGCAGATGGTCGTGATACAGGCGCGCGCTTGGGCAGCCCATCAACTGCGCGGCGACCGACCCGACACAGCTGTCGAAGATGAATCGGCGGTAGTCGTCGTTCTCGGTCCAGTTGCAGAAATCCTCGAAGAACCAGCCGGGGTCATCGGCGGTGCTGGCCACCTTGGCGCGCGGGCTGGGCGCAGCCAGGTTCGATTCGATGCCGCGCGTCAGCAGCGCGACGTCGTCAGGCGTGAACAGCTGGCGCACGCAGACGGCGCCATCTTCCTGAAAGGCCTCGATCAGCGAGGCGGGAAGTTCGAATTCATGACGGTTCGACAACATGGTTCCTCCTGAAAAATCACGGATGCTCGAGTGATGGCGGTTGGCGGCCGGAACGGGCAGGCCGCGCCCACAGCCAGTAGGCCGCGCTCAGCAGGGCCAACCAGCCCATGCCGACAAAGAGCGCCAGGCGCGTATCCGGGAATACGCCCAGCACGATGAAGATGAAGAGCATGAAGACGATGGCGAATACCTGACCGTAAGGCCAGAACGGCACCGGGAAGTGCAGTGCGGCGGCTTCGGGCCCGCTCAGGCTGCGCCGCATGGCCACCTGGGACAACAGGATCATCAACCACACCCATACGACCGAAAACGTGACCATCGACGCGAAGGCCATGAACAGCTTGCCGGGCAACAGGTAGTTCAGCACCACCCCGCCCAGCAACGCCACCCCCATCACCAGCACCGTCATCCACGGCACGCCAAAGCGCGACAACCGGGAAAACACCCTGGGCGCCTGGCCGTTGGCGGCCATGCCGTACAGCATCCGCCCCGTGGAGAAGATGTCGCTGTTGATGGCCGATATCACGGCTGATATCACAACCAGGTTCAACACCGACGCCGCGGAAGTCAGTCCCAGCCGGCTGAAAATCTGCACGAAGGGACTGCTCTCGCCCGTAATGCCGGGCCACGGGAAGATGGCCATCAGCACCGTCAAGGTCAGCACATAGAACAACAAGATGCGCAGCGGAACCGAATTGATGGCCCGGGGGATCATGCGTTGGGGATCGCGCGCTTCGCCGGCTGTCATGCCGATGACTTCGATCCCGCCGAAGGCGAACATCACCACCGAAAACGACGCGATCATGCCCTGCACGCCGTTCGGGAAGAAACCGCCGTGCCGCCACAGGTTGGAGAAGCCGGAGGAGTCCGCCGCCGCGGCGCCGCCCGGCTGAATGCCCGCCAGCAGCACACCCAGCCCCGCCACGATCATGGCGATGATGGCCACGATCTTCAGCAGCGACAGCCAGAACTCCAGTTCGCCGAACACCTTGACCGAACACAGGTTGATCGCGCCGATGAAGCACACGATCGACAGCACCCAGACCCAGCGCGGCACGTCGGGGTACCAGAAGCTCATGTACAGGCCGAAGACGGTGACGTCGGCCAG
Source organism: Achromobacter sp. (assembly GCF_057314935.1). NCBI lineage: Bacteria > Pseudomonadati > Pseudomonadota > Betaproteobacteria > Burkholderiales > Alcaligenaceae > Achromobacter > Achromobacter sp. The sequence goes on along the minus strand of NZ_DBHKZA010000028.1, from coordinate 58,605 downwards.
GCACACCATCAGCATCGAGAACGCGTAGCTCCAGCCGGTCAGGAAACCCAGGTAGGGGCCCAGATAGCGCGTGGCGTAGTGACCGAACGACCCTGAAACCGGCGTCCTGACGGCCATTTCGCCTAACGCGCGCATCGTCAGGAAGATGGCGGCGCCGCCGATCAGATAGGCCAGCAGCACCGACGGGCCCGCGCGCTGGATCGCGCCCGCCGACCCGTAGAACAGCCCGGTGCCGATCGCCGACCCCAACGCCATGAAACGGATATGCCGCTCGTTCAAACCGCGCCGCAATGGCGACGTCTCCTGGTTCATATGCCCCCCCGCGTTAGCGTGTTTCGCACCACCTTTGCATCAATATGCACCGGGATCTTCTCCCAGGCCGCGCCTGAAACTCGATAAGCACGCGCAAATCGGACGCATCTGATATCGTTCCCCACACTCCCAGGCTTTTTTCGCGACTGATTGATGAACGCCCTCCGCCCCGACTCTCCCGCCCTGCAGGACGCCATCGCCGACGCCATCAGCACGGCGACCCGTGGCGCCGGCCGCGTGAACATCCTGATCGCCGGCAAGACGGGCGTGGGCAAGAGCACGCTGATCAACGCGGTGTTCCGTGGCGAACTGGCCAGGACGGGCGCGGGCAAGCCCGTCACCCAGTCAACCCAGGCCTACACCAAGCCCGGCCATCCGCTCACCATCATCGACACGCGCGGGCTGGAAGTCGGCGACTACGCGCGATCGCGCCAGCAACTGACCGACCTGATCCAGGAGCGCGCCGCGTCCGACGACCAGGACAAGCATCTGCACGTGGCCTGGCTTTGCATCCAGGACAGCAGCCATCGGGTGGAAGACGCCGAGATCGAACTGTGCGATATGCTCGCCAACGCCGGCATCCCGGTCATCGCGGTGCTGACCAAGGCCCGCAAGAACAGTCCCTTCGTGGACGAAGCGCGCAAGCTGCTGCCGCGCGCCAAGGACGTCGTGGCGGTGCGCGCGCTGCCAGAATGGATCGAAGAACTGGATGCCGAACTGCCGCCGATGGGGTTGGACGCGCTGATCGGGGTCACCGCCGAATACATTCCCGAAGGCCAGCAGCGTGCCTACGCCAATGCCTTGTCCACCCGCAACAAGAAGGCCCTGGAAGTAAAAAAAAAGCGGGCTGAGATAGAGGTGAACGTCGCGGCTGGCCTGGCCGCATCGGCTGCCGCCGCCCCCATCCCGTTCTCGGACGCGTTCGCGCTGGTGCCCATCCAGGTGGGCATGATCGCCAAGATCGGCATCACGTTCGGCATGGAGCTGGACACCACCGCGATCACCACGCTCGTCACGTCCACGCTGGGCGCATCGGCGGCCACGCTGATCGGCCGCTCACTGGTGTCGGGCATGCTGAAATTCATTCCTAGCGCGGGCAGCGCGGTGGGCGGCACCATCGCCGCCACCACCGCAGGCGCCATCACCAAGCTGCTGGGCAACGCCTACGTGGCGGTGCTGTACGACTTCTGCCAGAAGAACCCCGGCAAGGACATCGATATCGGGATGATCGCGCAAGCGCTCAAGCAGCGCGTGAAGCTGTAGGGCGAGCCCCGATCAGAATGCCCTGGCCAGCGCGGCGAAGAACGCGTCGTCATTGATCTCGACGCGTTTCTTGTAGCTGGGCTTGCCGCGCGCGCTCAGCACCACCGCGACGAGCCTGTGCGCCGGATTGATATGGATGAACTGGCCGTAGATCCCTTCTGCCTGGAAGGCGCCCGCCAAGGCGGGGTCCTTCAATTCCGGCACCCACCACATGTAGCCGTACGGAATCTCGGTGTCGCCGATGCGGTACGGGGCGCCCGCCTGCGCTACCCAATCATCCGGCAGCAGGCGTTCGCCGTCCAGCTGCCCGCCTTCCAGCACGAATTGCCCGAAGCGCGCGTAGTCGCGCATCGTGGCGTTCATGCCGCTGCCTGAAATCGTCATGCCCCCGGGGCATTCCGCCCACCAGGTGGCGTCGGATTCCATGCCGATGCGCGACCACAGCCGTGATTGCAGGTAGTCGGCCAGGCGCTGGCCGGTTGCGCCTTCCATCACCGCGCTCAGCAGATACGATTCACCTGTGTTGTACGCCCAGGCCTGGCCTGCCGGCTGCCGCGCCGGCAACTGCTTCATGAAGTCGCGGATGCCGCCCGGCTGCCAGCGGGTCTGGATATCCAGCAACTGGCGGCGCTCGGAAGCCGGATCGCCGTAGTCTTCATTCCACTGCACGCCCGAGCACATGCGCAACATCTGCCGCAGCGAGACCTCGCGGTAGACGCCGCCCAGGTCCGCGTACTTCGTCACCGGATCGTCCAGCGAATCGATCAGGCCTTCTTTCAGCGCCACGCCCACCAGGGTGGCCGCCACCGACTTGGCCAGCGAACATGAGTTCCAGCGGGTTTCCGGCGAGATGCCGCGCTGGTAGGTCTCGAACGCGACCTGCCCGTCCTTCATCACCATCAGGCCGGCCACGCCATTGGCCGCCAGGTAGTCGTACAGGTCGAAGACGCGTCCCTGGTCCTGGATGCGCAAGCCCGGCAGCCCGCCGGGTCGCAACGGCAAGTCGCGCACGCGCTGGCCGCGCGCCACGGTGTCGGCGGCGAACCAGCCCGGGTCGCTCGACAGCGCCAGCGTCAGTTCGTCGGGAAGGAGGGTGCCGTCGTAGAACCGCATCAGGTGCGATTTCAGGGCGGGAGTCATGGGCATGGAAAGTTCCAGTTTCGAATTCATGGAGGCAAGGCGGGCGCGGGCTGCGCGACGTCAGTCGTCCCGCATCACAAAATGTCCTGGCGCGACCTCTTGGTAGCGCCGCCGGGGCGGCGTGTAGCCGGGCGGGCGCAACGTGTGCCGGATCTCGTCCTGGGCCAGGTTGCGCGGCGCCCGCGGCGCGCCCGGGTCGGCCACCGGGACCGCGTCCAGCAGGCGCCGGGTGTAGGGATGCCTGGGATCGTAGAGCACGGCGGCGCGCGAGCCGATCTCGACGATTTCGCCCATGTACATCACCGCCACGCGATGGCTGACGCGTTCGACCACGGCCATGTCGTGCGAGATGAACAGATACGCCAGCCCCATGTCCTGCTGCAGCTTCAGCATCAGGTTGATGACCTGCGCCTTGATGGACACGTCCAGCGCCGACACGGCCTCGTCGGCCACCAGCAGCGAGGGGCCCAGCGCCAGGCTGCGCGCGATGCAGATGCGCTGCCGCTGCCCGCCTGAGAACTCCTGCGGATACCGTTGGCCGGCGGCGCTGTCCAGCCCCACGCAGGCCAGCAGTTCGGCGACGCGGGCGCGCAGCGCCTCGCCCTTGCAGACCTTGTTCACGATCAAGGGGCTTGCCACGGCCGCCGCGACGGTCTTGCGCGGGTTCAGGCTGGAGAACGGGTCCTGGAACACCATCTGCACATGGCGCGCCATGGCGCCGCGGTCCCGGCCGCCGGCGGCATGGATATCCTGGCCATTGACCCGCACATGGCCCGAGGTCGGCGTCAGCAGGTTCATGATGCTGCGGCCGATCGTCGACTTGCCGCAGCCTGACTCGCCCACCAGCGCCAGGGTTTCGCCGGGCTGCACGCTGAACGAAACGTTCTCGACCGCATGCACCATCCCGCGATCCCGCGCGAGCAAGCCCGAACCCATGCGGTAGCGCATGGTCAGCCCCTGCACTTCCAGCGCAGGCGGGGCGTCCGCACGCACGGTGTCGGCGACTTCGGCGGCCGGCGTCCTGGCGCCCGTCTGCCGGTCGATGGCCGGGAACGGCAGCGGCCGCGCCACGGCCTTCATGGCGCCCAGGCGCGGCACGGCAGCCAGCAGGGCCCGCGTATAGGGCTCGGCGGGCGCCTGGAAAATGCGGGCGGTCTCGCCGCATTCGATCTGCTCTCCGCCGCACATGACCACCATCCGGTCCGCGACTTCCGCCACCACGCCCATGTCATGCGTGATGAACAGCACCGACATGCCGTCTTCCTGCTGCAACTCGCGGATCAGCGCCAGGATCTGCGCCTGGATGGTGACATCCAGCGCCGTGGTCGGCTCATCGGCGATCAGCAGCCGGGGCCGGCAGGCCAGCGCCATGGCGATCATGACGCGCTGGCGCATGCCCCCCGACAGGTGGAACGGGTAATCCTTCAAACGGGTCGCCGCCGCCGGGATGCGCACCTTCTCCAGCAGGCGCAGCGCCTCGGCCTGGGCCGCGGACCAGTCCAGGCCACGATGCAGCATCAGCGATTCGCCCACCTGGAATCCGATGGTGCGCACCGGATTCAGGCTGGTCATCGGCTCCTGGAAGATCATGGCGATATCCGCGCCGCGGATCTTGCGCATCTCGCTTTCGGGCAACGCCAGGAGGTCGCGGCTGCCCAGCAGGACGCTGCCCGAGAGCTGCGTGTCGCGCGGATTGAGCAGGCGCATGATGGACATGGCGGTCACGCTTTTGCCCGACCCGGACTCTCCGACGACGGCCAGCGTCTCGCGCGGCGCGACCTCGAAGTCCAACCCGTTGACGACCGTCTTCCAGCCGTCCGGCACCCGGAACCGGGTATGCAGGCCGGCGACGCGTAGCACGGGCGCGTTCACGCGTTCAGCCCCATTGCGGACAGGCGAAGCCAGATGGTCTTGATCTGCTGGTATTGCGCCATGGCTTCCAAACCCTTGTCGCGGGCGAGCGAACCCGAACGGCGGTAGCCGCCGAAGGGGGTCTTGATGTCGCCTTCCGTGAACCCGTTGACGGCAACCGTCCCGCACTCGAGGCGACGCGCGAAGTACATCGCCCGATCCAGGTCGCGCGTGTAGACGGTGGCATGCAGGCCGTAATCGGTGCCATTGGCGATCTGCAGCGCCTGGTCCATGCTGTCGACCGGCAGCACACCCAGAACCGGCCCGAAAATCTCTTCGCGCGCGATCGTCATCTCGGGACGCAGGTCGGCGAACACCGTGGGGCCCAGATAATGGCCCCGTCCGAGCGGGGCGCCGCCGGCATCCAGCACGCGCCGCGCGCCTTCCTCCACGCCCTTGGCCACATAGGACAGCACGCGGTTGCGCTGGCCCGCGGAAATCAGCGGCCCCATGTCGGTCGCCGGGTTCAGGGGATCGCCGATCACGATCTGCTTGGTGCGGGCGATGATCTTCTCCACGTAGGCGTCCTGCCGCGACCGCGCGACCAGCTGGCGCATGTTGGCCGAGCAATTCTGTCCGCCGTTCCAGAACGCGGCCATCACCGCATTGTCGATCAGATCTTCGGTCAGGTCCGCATCGTCAAGCACGATGAAGGGGCTTTTTCCGCCCATCTCCAGGCCGACGGTTTTCAGGTTGCTGGAACCCGCGTATTGCAGGAACAGCCGGCCGACGTCCGTGGAGCCGGTGAACGACACGGAATCGATGTCGGGATGCTGGCCGATCAGCCGCCCCGTTGTCTCGCCCGGCCCCGTCAGCACGTTCAGCACGCCCGCCGGTATCCCCGCTTCGATCGCCAGCGCGGCCAGCGACAACGCGGTCAGCGAGGTCTCTTCGGCCGGCTTGACGATGACCGAGCAACCGCTGGCCAGCGCCGGCGCCAGCTTCCAGGTCGCCATCAGCAGGGGGAAGTTCCAGGGCAGCACGGCCGCCACGACGCCGATGGGTTCACGCACGACCATCGCGCAGTCTTCCTGCCCGGTCGGCGCCACGTGGCCGTAGCTCTTGTCGACCAGTTCGCCGTACCACTGGAAGATGGCCGGGACTTCCTGCGTGATCTCGCGCAGGCAATCGCGGATGGGTTTGCCGCTTTCCAGGCTTTCCATGACCGCCAGCCTGACCCCGTCGCGCCGGATCAGCGCCGCCAGTTTCAGCAGGGCGTCCTTGCGCTTTTCGGGCGCGCAGCGCGACCAGGCGCCGCTGCGGAAAGACCATCGGGCGGCCGCTACGGCGCGGTCCACGTCCTTCTGGCCGCAATGCGCCAATGTGCTCAGCACGGCGCCGGTGGCGGGGCTGCTGGTCTCGATCAGGGCCCCGTTGTCGGACGCCGACCAGTCGCCGTCGATGAAGGCGCGGTCGGGCAGGCGCAGGGCGGCGGCGACGCGCAGCAGTTCTGCATGGCTGGGGTTGGGCAGGACGGTATCGGACATCATTGCTCCGGGTATCAGATGGCCGCGTAGGGGCGCGAGTACGCCCCCCGCAGGTAACGGTCGGCCGAGAACGGCGCCAGGTCGGTCTTGGGTTCGGCGCCGCGGGCCAGGGCGGCAAGCGTGCTGCCCACGGCGGGGCCCAACCCGAAGCCATGGCCGGAAAAGCCCGTGGCGATGATCAGGCCGCTGGCGGGCCAGGCCGCGTCGATCACCGGCAACGCGTCCGGCATCACATCGATGTTTCCGGCCCAGGACTTCACGATCTCGACCGGCGGCATTCCCGCGAACAGCTCGGCGAACCGCTTGCGGTTGTCGCGCACGCGGTGCGTGTTGGGCGCGATCTCCGGATCGCGGGGCTTGATCGCCCAATCCGCCTTCGGCACGGATAGCCGGGTATGCAGGTCGTTGATGAAGGGCTTGCCCAGGCGGAACGAAAAGCCCTTGCGGTTGCGGACCACTTCGCGCACGAAATACCGCGACGCGCGCAGGGAATCCAGCGTCAGGTCGATATCCGTGCCGGCATCGGTGGCGATGATGCAGGAGCCATCCGGACGCTGGCGCAGGCCCAGCCCGTAGCCGACAAAGCAAGGCAGACCCATGGCGGGCAGGGGCGCGGTCAGCGATACCGTGCTGCGCACGACCTTTTGCGGCAGTTGCACGTCCAGGCCCTGCAACAGGCGGAAAGTCTGCGCGCCGGCCGCGCAGATGACGATGGGCGCGCGCACCGGGCCGTGCTCGGTCAGCACGCCGCGCACACTGCCGCCGGCGACGTCCAGGGCGCTGACGCCGCAGTCCTCCAGCACCACCGCGCCGGCGCCGATGGCCGCCCGGGCGAAAGCCGAGGTCGCCAGCGTGGGTTCGGCCTGGCCGTCCGATTCGGCGATGATGCCGCCTTCCGTGCGCGGCGATACCAGGGGGAACCTTGCCGCCACCTCGTCGGCGCTCAGCATCCGCGTGTCGCTGACACGGCCGCCGGCCTCGGCCAACCATGCCTGGTAGGACCGTCGCTCGGCCTCGTCCGCGCACAGGAACAGGCAACCGCTGCGCCGCCAGCCCGTCTCATGGCCCAGCTCCGCCCGCAATCCGGGCCAAAGCGACAGCGCCTGGGCGGCCAAAGCAAGCTCGGCCGGATCGCGGTACAGCGAACGGACGAACCCCCAGTTGCGTCCTGACTGCTGCGAAGCGATCCGGTTCTTTTCCAGCAGCACCACTTTCAAGTTGGCGCGGGACAGATACCAGGCCGCGCTGCAACCCATGATGCCGCCGCCGATGATGACGACGTCGGCGCTCGCGGGCAGCGGCTCGGTCCTGTCCAGCAGGCGCGACACCGCGTCCGCCGGCGCATGGCGCAACAGGTTAAGCGGCGGCATCGACGATGGCGTCCATATCGATCTCGACCCGGATGGCGGGATCGAACAACCCCGCCTGCACGGTCGTGCAAGCCGGATCCACGCCGCGGAACGTCTCGGCGTACACCTCCATGACGGCGTCGTAGTCCTCGGCCCGGGCGATATAGATTCGCACCCGCACCACGTCGCGCAGCGATGCGCCAGCGTGCTGGAACGCCCGCTGCGCGTTGCGAAAGATCTGCTCGGTCTGCGCGCGGGCGCCGTCGGCCAGCACGTCGGCAACGTAGTCGTAGCCCGTCGTTCCGGACAGGCGGACGTGGCCGTCCAGCGCGACGGCGCGCGCATAGCTGTAAGTGCGTTCATACTCGCTGCCCGAGTAGATGGCTTGCCGGCCGCCGCGTTGGCGCGTGTTGTCGTTCATGTCGGTTTTCATCCAGGAGTGCTTCATTGGCAAGCAGGATCGCGCAAAAGGCGCGGCCCCGTCGATGTCAAAAAATCGAGGGCTGGATGCAATTAATAGAACGACCGATGGGCGCGGGTCGGGCACGCCGCAAGGAATCCCTCGCAGCCGGTCATGGTTTTCCCGTAGCGCTTTTGGCCGCGCCCAGGCGAACCCCGACCCGGTGCAGATTATTGCGGTTTCGATTCCATTTATTCGACTCGACACTGCCGAAGGCGTTGGGATTCAATCGGGTCATTCCGGGATCAGCCCGGCGCCGCGTCACAGAACCGGCGGTCTTCCAGATGACAGGGGAACACAGGATGCACGTGGATTTTGCAATCGTCGGCGGCGGGATTTCAGGCGCGGCGGCCGCCTACTTTCTTTCCCAGGCCGGGAAAGTGGCGTTGATCGAACAAGAGCCGCATTTCGGATTCCATAGCTCGGGCCGCACGGCGGGCCAGTTCACCGTCGGCATTTCCGCCGACCAGATGCGCGCCATGGCTGCGGCCAGCCGGGCGTTCTTCCAGGCGCCGCCGGCGGGTTTCGCCGAACTGCCCCTGATCGAGCCGCGCGGCAGCCTCACGCTCGGCCGCCACAGCCAGAAGGCCGTGCTGGACAAGCTGCACGAACGCATCGGGCAAGCGGGTGGCACCGCCGAATGGGTGGATCGCGATCAGGCCATGGCCCTGTTCCCTGCGCTGCTGGCCGACAAGTTCGACCTGGGTGTCCACGAGACCGACGCGCAGGACATCGATGTGAACACGTTGCTTCAGGCCTACCTCAAGGGCGCCAAGCGCAACGGCGCGGTGCTGGCCACGAATACGCCGGTGCTGGCCATCGAACGGCAGGAAGGAAAATGGCGCATTCGCACCCAGGACGAGGACTACACCGCCAGCGTCATGGTCAACGCCTCGGGCGGCTGGGCCGACGCCGTCGCCCACCTGGCGGGCGTAGCGCCCATCGGCATCACGCCGTACAAGCGCACCGCCTTCACCTTCCCGCTGCTGCCAGGCGCCGAAGGCGCCCATTGGCCGCACGTGTGCAACGCGGACTACCAGTGGTACGTCAAGCCGGAACACGGCTGCTTCATGGGTTCGCCTGCCGACGCGCAGCCGGTCGCGCCCGGCGAGGTCTATCCGGACGAGCTGGACGTGGCCCAGGGCATCTACAACATCGAACAGGAAACGGCGTTGCGCGTTCCGCGGCCCATCAGCGTCTGGGCAGGCGTGCGCAGCTACGTGCGTGACCGCAATCCCGTCTGCGGCGCGCGCAGCGACAGCCCCGACTTCATCTGGTACGCGGCGCTGGGCGGTTGCGGCGTGCTGACCTCGCCCGCGATGGGGCAGGCCGTGGCGGCGTTGGCCCAGCGCAAGGCGCTTCCCGACGCGTTGCGCGCGCAGGGCTTGACGCCCGAGGCCTTGTCGCCGGACCGCGCCACGCTCAGATCCGCCTGATTGCCGTACATAACAACCAAGCAAACCACAACGGGGAAACGGACGCCATGATCCACCATAAGCTCTCCAAGCGGGATTTCCTGAAACTGTCGGCCACCGCCGGCACGCTGCTGGCCGCACCCGCGTGGGCGCAACCGGCGCCCACGCCGCCCGCCGCGCCGCGCGGCCAGGTGATCGCCGGCATTTCGCAGGAACCCACGGTATTCAATCCGCTGATGCCGGGCAGCGAAGTCGACCAGGGCGTCTGGTGGCAGCTGTTCAGCACCCTGTGGTTCATCGACGCGCAAGGCAATACCGTGGCGGACCTGGCGCGCGACGTGCCGTCGGTCGCCAATGGCGGGCTGTCGGCGGATGGCCTGACCTGGAAGGTGAAGCTGAAGACGAACGCCACGTGGCACGACGGCAAGCCGTTCACGGCGCGCGACGTCAAATACACGCTGGAACTGATCAACAATCCGGCGTTCCGGGCGCGCAACCGCGTCGGGCATGCGCTGGTGCGCGACATCACCGTGGTGGCGGACGACGAGATCCACTGGCGCATGGAAAGCAGCTTCACGCCCTACATGTCGGTGCTGTCGCAGACCTTCATGGTCCCCGAGCACCTGCTTGCCACGGCCGCCGATCCCAACACCGCGCCTTACAACCAGGCGCCTGTCGGGACGGGCCCCTTCCGCTGGGGCAGCCGCCGCGCCGGCGACCACATCCAGCTGGAACGCAACCCGGCCTACCATGGCCAGGGCCCCTATCTGCTGCGCGTCATCTTCAAATACATCCCCGACCAGACCATGCTGTACACGCAGTTCCGCAGCGGCCAGATCGATTACCTGGGGCTGTCGGGCATCCAGCCCAGTTTCGAGCAGGAGGCCGCCAAGCTGCGCGGGGCGCGCATCATGCCGGTGCCCACCCCCTTCATCGAACACGTGGCGCTGAACCTGGGCTTTGCCCCCTTCGCGGACAAGTCGGTGCGCGAAGCCCTGTATCTGGGCATGAACAAGGAAGCCCGCATCAAGGCCATCTACCAGGGCCGTCCGCTGCCGACGGAGTCTTATGTCCCCAAGGGCCATTGGGCGTACAACGATACGCTGCCGGCGCACCGGTACGACCCGCAGGCCGCGCGCGCCCTGCTGGACGCGGCGGGCTGGGTGCCGGGCAGCGACGGCATCCGCGTGAAGAACGGCCAACGCCTGGCGTTCTCCAATTCCACGACGGCGGGCGCGCAGGCGCGCGAGCAATCGCAGCAACTCCTGATGCAGGACTGGCGGCAGATCGGCGTGGAGATGAGCATCGAGAACATGCCGGCGGCCGTCATCTGGGGCAACTTCTGGCAAAAGTCGCAATACCAGTCGGTCATGGTGGCGTCCAACTTCCTTCAGGGCAGCGACCCCGACGTGACCGCGCGCTTCTCCAGCGCATCGATTCCCGCCAAGGGCGGCAGCGGCCTGAATACCTACCAGTACCAGAACCCCGAAATGGATCAGCTTCTGGTGCAGGGCACCCGGGAATTCAACCTGGATGAGCGCAAACGCATCTATCATCGGATCCAGGAGATCGTCAGAACCGACCTGGTGCTATTGCCGGTGTCCCAGACCGTCATCATCGAGGCCGTCAAGGAAAAGCTCGTCGGCTACGAAAACAATATCAACAGCTCGTCCAACTGCTGGAACATGCGCAGTTGGTATTGGGCAAGCTGACGGGCCGGAGCCTCCAGATGATCCAGTATCTGCTCAAGCGCGGCGGCCAGTCCCTGGTGCTGCTCTTGCTGGTTTCCCTGATCGGATTCGGCATCCTCTACCTGTCGCCGGGCGGCCCGCTGTCCCAGCTGGCGCAGTCGTCGAACATGGCGCAAGAGGACATCGACCGCCTGACCCGCAGCATGGGCCTGGACCGCCCTTTCCTCATCCAGTACGGAGACTGGCTGCTGCGCATGTTGCGCGGCGACTGGGGCGCGTCCTACCGTGACGGCATCGGCGTGCTGGCCACCATCGGTTCGCATATCGGCGCGACCTTGTCGTTGATGGCGGTATCCACCGTCATCGCCGCGCTGCTGGGCGGCATGATCGGCATCTGGGGCGCGGTCCGCCGGCACTCGCTGATGGATGCGCTGTCGTCGGTGGGCGCGATGATCGCGCTGTCCATCCCGACGTTCTGGTTCGGCCTGATGGCGATCTACCTGTTCTCCATCAAACTGGGCTGGCTGCCCGCCGGCAATCAGCAGACGTTCGGCGACGGCTCGTTCCTGGACCTGGCGCATCACATGATCGCGCCGGTCATGGTGCTGGCGCTGGTCGAGACCGCGGTGTGGGCGCGCTTCATGCGGTCGTCAATGATCGAAACCTTGGAGCAGGACTACATCCGCACCGCGCGCGCCAAAGGCGCGGGCGGGCGCGCCATCATCCTGTCGCATGCGCTGCGCAATGCGCTGCTGCCCATGATCACCCTCGTGGGCCTGCAGTTCCCGACCTTGCTGGGCGGCGCACTGATCACCGAAACGGTCTTCAGCTGGCCCGGCATGGGCCGGTTGTTCTTCGATTCGCTGGAATACCGCGACTACCCCGTGGTCATGGGCATTCTGATGCTGTCCGCCATCATGGTGATGCTGGGCTCGCTGTTGGCCGATGTGCTGTACGCCATCGCCGATCCTCGTATTCGGATGGACTGAGCATGATGAAAGCCCCTGGAATCTCCGATCCGGCCGCAGCGGCCGGTCCGTACTGTCCGCCCGGCCCGCTGCGTGCCGGCTGGCGCCGCCTGACCCGCAACAAGCTGGCGGCCGCCGGCGTCGTGACCATCGCCCTGATGGTGATCCTGTGTTTTGCCGGGCCGCTGGTCTTGCGGCTGGACGCCAGCTATATCGACGTGCTGAACCGCTTCGCGCCTCCGCTGACCAGCGGGCACCTGCTGGGCACGGACGAACTGGGCCGCGACGTGCTGGCCCGCCTGATGGCCGGCGGGCGGATTTCGCTGACGATCGGGTTCGCGGCCATGCTGATATCGGTCGTCATCGGCACCATCGTGGGCATGATCGCCGGCTACCGGCGCGGCTTCGTGGGTGCTCTGCTGATGCGCTTCGTCGACGCCATGCTGGCGTTCCCGACCATTTTCCTGATCCTGGCCCTGGCCTTGCTGGTCAAGCCGGGCATCGTCTCGACCACCATCCTGATCTCGGCCACCTGCTGGATGGAAGTCGCCCGCCTGGTCGAAGGCCAGTACCGGTCGCTGCGCAACACCGAGTATGCCGCGGCGGCCCGGACGGCCGGCGCCTCCGGGCTGCGCATCATGGTCGTCGAACTGCTGCCGAACGCCATGGGGCCCATCATCATCGTCGCCACGCTGAACGTGGCTCGCGCCATCCTGCTTGAATCCTATGTCAGCTACCTGGGCTATGGCATCCAGCCGCCGGTGGCCAGCTTGGGCAACATGCTGAACAACGCGCAGATCTACCTGACCTCAGCACCGTGGCTGGCCATCGTGCCCGGCGTCGCCATTGCGCTGACCGTGACCAGCGTGAACTTCATCGGCGAAGGGCTGCGCAATATACTCGAGCCGCGCAGCCAGTGAATGATGCCGCCGGCGCGCCAGCCGGTACCCCTTGATCCGAGCCGAGCCTAACCCCCAACGCCCTGGAGAACGGGATGCACCGACGCCTGCCCTCGCTGAACGCGCTACGCTGCTTTGAAGTCGTGGCCGCCCACACCAGCGTCAAGAAGGCCGCCCAAATCCTGAATGTCAGCGAAAGCGCGGTCAGCCGCCAAGTCCGCATCCTGGAAGAGCAACTGGGGCAGACGCTGTTCCTGCGCACGCACAGCGGCCTGGAGATCACCGAGGCCGGGCGCAAACTGGCCACGACGGTCAAGGAAGCGTTCGACCATATCGCCAACGCCCTGGACCCTACGCACACCGACCAGGACATCGTCACGCTGCGGGTGATCCCCACGTTCGCGCTGCGTTGGCTTTTCCCCCGGCTGCGGCGCTTCCATGAGCAATACCCCATGATCAAGGTCGTGGTCCGCACGCGGCTCAACGACATGACGGCCGACGAGACCGACTCCGACCTGGGCATCCGCTACGCGCTGGGCAATTTCTCGCACGAGGACGCCACCGAGCTTTACGCCGAGTGGATCGTACCAGTGTGCGCGCCGGGCCATATCGATGCGGCCGACCCCGAACGCGGCCTGCGCGAGTCCACGCTGCTGCACCCTTTGCCGGACCATCAGGACTGGATCACGTGGTCCGAGAAGACCGGCATCGAACTGTTCACGCGCGGCGGCCTGGATTTCGACGCGCTCGACATGGCGTTGAGCGCCGCCGAAGCCGGCCTGGGCGTCGCCATCGCGGACGTCGTGCTGGCCGACCAGGCCATCCAGGATGGCCGGGTCGTCGTCCCGCTGCGCCGGGCGGTGCCGACGGGGGTGTCGTATTACCTGGTGCGCCGTCCCGCCCTGCGCCACCGGCGGCAGGTCAAGCTGGTGGAAGACTGGATCGTCAGCGAACTGGTGGAGTCCAAAGCCATCATCGCGTCCTACGCCTAGCCTGAATCCCGCCCAGACTGGCTCGGCGACAGGCTGCGCATTGCAAAGAAATGAGTTTCGGCGACAACATTCGCAAGATTCGCGTTTTTTGCGCTAACGCGTTAAATATTGCGGCCCATCCGACGTAAAGCCGTATATCCACAGCCTTTCCGCGGGACCGCCCTCGCGCGCGCTCACATGCATGCGGCGGGCACGCCTGCCCGCCACATCCAATGATCATCGACAACTCCGACGTCATGTACCGGCACCTTGTGCAGGGTGTCGTCGACTATGCCATCTACATGCTTCATCCGGATGGCACGGTCGCCAACTGGAATGCCGGCGCGCAACGCGCCAAGGGGTACTCGCAGGAAGAAATCGTGGGCCGGCACTTCTCGTGCTTCTACAGCCCCGGCGACCAGGAGGCGGGGCTGCCGCAGCAGGGTCTGGCCAATGCCCGCGAACACGGGCGCTTCGAGGCGGAAGGATGGCGCGTGCGCAAGGACGGCACGCTGTTCTGGGCGCACGTGGTGATCGATGCGATCCATGACGACCACGGCGCCCTGATCGGCTACGCGAAAGTCACGCGCGACAACACCGAGCGGCGCGAACGCGAACAACAGGTGCTGCGCGCCAAGGAACTGGCCGAGCACTACAACACCGAACTGACCTCGCTATCGAGCTTCCTGGACGCCGTGGTGTCACACATTCCGTCCTGCGTGCTGGTGCAGGATGCCGTGTCCCGCACCATCCTCCTGGCCAACCGGCAGGCCGAGGCGACCTTCGGCGCCGACCGCGCCGACATCGTCGGCAAGACCGCGCAGCAATGCCTGCCGGCGGCCGTCTGCGAATTCTTCGATCGGCTGACCAACGAGGCCCTGCGTTCGGACGGCGCCCTGCGCGAAGCGGAAGAGGAACTGGCCACGGCGCGCGGCACGCGCACCTTGCGCACCAAGACGCTGGTTTTCCACAGCAACGATCCGCGGTCGCGCTACGTGTTGCTGATCTCGGACGACGTCACGGACGAAAACGCGGCCCATGCGCAGGTGCGCTACATGGCGCATCACGACACCCTGACCGGCATGCCCAACCGGCGGCTGTTCCGCGAACAGCTGCTCAAGGCGCTGAACAGCCGCAGCGCCGACCGCACGGCAGCGGTGCTGTGCCTGGACCTGGACAATTTCAAGAGCGTGAACGACACGCTGGGCCACCCGTACGGCGACGAGCTGCTGCGCCTGCTGGCCAAGCGCCTGCCCAAGAGCCTGCGCGAGCAGGACACGCTGGCCCGGCTGGGCGGCGACGAATTCGCCATCGTGCTGCCCAATATCGGCCAGCAGGAAGACGTGCGCAGGATGGCGGAGCGCCTGCTCGAAACGGTGCGCCAGCCCTTCGAGATCGACGGCCATACCGTGCCCATCAGCGTCAGCATCGGCATCGCGCTGGCGGATACCCCCGACTGCTCGGCCGACCACCTGCTGCGCTACGCCGACATGGCCTTGTACGAGGCCAAGCGCAACGGCCGCAATTGCCTGGCCTTCTTCAAGCCCGAAATGGAGACCGCGGCGCTCAAGCGGCACGAAGTCGAAATGGACCTGCGCCAGGCCATCATGGGGCAACAGCTGCAACTGCACTACCAGCCCATCATGGACGTCAGCCACGTGCGCGTGGTGGGCCGCGAGGCCCTGATGCGCTGGCAGCATCCGGTCAAGGGCCTGATCATGCCCAACGACTTCATTCCCATCGCCGAGGAGACCGGGCTGATCCATGAACTGGGCGCCTTCACCTTGCACGACGCGTGCGCGGAAGCCATGCGCTGGGACGACCACGAAACCGTGGCCGTCAACCTGTCGGCCAGCCAGTTCACGAACAGCGCGCTGGTGTCGCTGGTGGAATCCGCCTTGTCCAAGTCGGGCCTGCCGGCGTGGCGGCTGGAGCTGGAGATCACGGAATCCGTGTTGCTGGCGAACTCGGCCGCCAACCTGAACACGCTGAACCAGTTGAAGGAGCTGGGCGTGAAAGTGGCGCTCGACGATTTCGGCACCGGCTATTCCTCGCTGGGCTATCTGCGCTCGTTCGAATTCGACAAGATCAAGATCGACAAGTCGTTCACGCAGGACGTCGAATCCAGCAAGGAAGCGCTTGCCATCATCCGCGCCATCAACGGCATCGGGCGCAGCCTGGACATTCCCACCACCGCCGAAGGCGTGGAGACCGCGGCCCAGCTGGACCGTCTGACCGAAGAAGGGTGCTCGCACTTCCAGGGCTATCTGCTGGGGCGGCCGGTGTCCCACGAAACCCCCATCGAAGACGCCGAATAGCCGCTCGCAAACGGGGGCCGACCCCGCATTCCCGGCCCCTGGCCTGCCCCCCGCAGACCTATACTTTCTGCATCATCGGGTGCGCTGCGACGCGCCATCGGACCCGATGCGTTCCGCGCCGCGCGTCGGACTTTCCATCACGCCAGCCGCCCCCGAAGCGCGCGGCGCAGGGAGAACGCCATGACCCGTAAATACATCGATTGCCGCGAGTACCCGAGCGAGATGAATTGCTCGGTAGCGCTGGCGGCGGATACTGAGGACGAATTGCTGGAAGCCGCCGTGCAGCACGCCACCACGGTGCACAAGCACACGGACTCGCCAGCGCTGCGCACGCAGCTCAAGGGCCTGTTCCATGACGGCACGCCGCCGGCCGAGGCGCCGCCGCGGACGTGACGGCGCCGGCCGACGCCCCGCCCGATGCGCAGAGACGCAGAGGCGGCTACCAGGCCAGCGTCTGCGCGAACCCTGCCGCGCCCGATGCCGCGCCTTCGGCCGGCAGCGGGGCGCGCAGGATGGTCCGGCTGTTGCCGCGGTCCACCACCCAGAACACCATCCGGGCGGGCGGCGCGGCGGCCGGGCCGCCGCCCAGGTCGACCGTGCGGCCGTCGTCCGGCCTGGCCTCGACCTGGAACGTCCACTTGCGTCCTTGCGGTTCACCGCTAATGCCCGCCTGCGCAACAGGAGAAAACGCCGCCGTCTCCAGGTCCAGGATGCGCAGCCCCAGCTTGTCTTCGATGAATGACCGCATGGACGCCTCCAGCGTCTCGTCCGGCAGCGCGGCGTTCTGGTCCACCGCCAGGCCCAGCTGTTCGCCCGTCTTCAGATTGCGGTAGTAAAAGCGATTCGGATCGATGGGTTCCAGGCGGAAATCGCCCAGCCGTAGCGGCAGCGACATGCCGGACTCGGCATTGCGCAGCACCGCGCCGCCCGCCGGCATCGACCAGGCCGGACCCAGACCGCCCACCCAAGCCACGAACTGCCGGCTAAACGCCACGGCGTCTTGCGTGCGGCCCTGGCGGTAGGCGACGTCGGCGGCCACGTCGAGCGCCGTCTGATACAGCGTTTCGTCGTGATATGCCTTGCCGGCGTGCGCCCAGGCGGCCAGCGCCACGTCCAGATCGCGGCGCGCCGTCGGCAGGTCATCGCGCCCGTACGCCGCGCGGCCCGCCACAGTGTTCAACCGGGCGATCTCCAGCGGGAATGCCGCATCCGGCAGCGCGGCCTGTGCCAACGTGGCCGCTTGCGGCCAATCGCGCGCCATCGACCAATAGGATTCGATCTCGCGGCTTTGCTCGGCCATGGTCTTGCTGCGGAACAGGCGCACGTCGCGTTCCCACGCCATGGCGTTGAACAACACGCGCAACTGGGCGACGGCCTCCGGCTGCCTGTCCTTTGCGAACGAGGCCCGCGCTTCGACCTGCCAGTCGCCGCGCACCGCGATCCACTGCGCTTCGATGCCCACGCCCCGCGGATACTCGGCTTGCTGCGCGCGCTTGGCGGCAACCGCGTCCTTGAACGGCAGGTCCGGCAACGCCGGTTCCGCGTCCGGCGCGGGCGCCAGGTCGCCGTCCGGCGTCTCCATGCGCCTGGCCAGAGCCTCGCGCCGCGCCGGCGCGTCCTTGGCGCGCAGGTCTTCGCGATAGGCGATCCACACGCGGGCGGTCACCGCGCGCCCGTCGTCCAGCGTCTGCACGTAGTCCAGTTGCGCGCGATCGCCGCGCTGGTCCGCCGGTTTGAAGCTCACCAGCGCCCAGCGCCCGACGGCCAGGGGCAGCCTCATGCCGGCCAGCGCATAGTCCAGCCGGTGCGCGGCGGCATCGCGCGTCCATTGCCCGGGGTAGGGGTTGGCCTGCGCATAAACCCTGTCCTGCAGGCGCGCCACGTCCGCGGCTTCGCCTGCGGCCGCGCCCTCGCGGATCGCCATGACCAGCAGCTGCGTGATGGCGTCCTGGCTGGCGTCGCGCTTGTCGAAGATCGCAATCTGCGCTTCGGCGGCGCGGCGCGCATCGGCATAGCGCTGCTGCCGGTGCAGCAGGCCGACAACGGTAGCGACGGCGTCGAATTCTTCGTAGCTGTTCTCGTTCGCCCGCGCGGCCTCCAGCGCCTTGCCTGCCGCTTGATCGGCGGCGGGCCAGTCCTTTTCCGCCATCAGGCGGTGCGCTTCCTGCATGTGATGCAGGAACGGCGAGGGGCTTTCCGAGGAGGCTTCGGCAGGAGCTTCGGCGGCGGCCGCAGCTGCGGCGCCCGTGGCGGGCCATAAGGCGGCCGTCGCGGACAGCAGCGAAGCAGCCAGCAAGGTGCGGGTCAGTGGCTTCATCGCGCCAGTATACGGGGCCGGATTGCCGCCCCGCTGTCACGCCAGCGGGATGTCTTCCGCCCGCACCGCCCGCCCCAGCAGCCAGCCCTGGCCGACGGTCGCGGGCTGGCGCGACATCAGGTATTGCGCCTGGTCTTCGGTCTCGATGCCTTCGACGATCAGCCCCACGCCCAGCTCGCGCGAGATATCGATGACGTGGTCGATGATGAGCGTGCCCGCGGGTTCCGCGCCGATGGCCTGGGTGAAGCGGCGGTCCAGCTTGATGGCGTCGGCCTGCATTTCGGCCAGGTAGTTCAGGTTGGAATTGCCGGTGCCGAAGTCGTCGATCAGGATCCGGAACCCCTGAGTGCGCAGCGTCCGGATGATGCCGCGCACGTGGCCGTCCGACAGCGGCGAGCCTTCGGTGATCTCCAGCGCCACGCGCGGCGGCGCGATACCTTGCTCGTTCACCGTGCGCAGCAGGAAGTCGGGATAGGCGTCATCCTGAAGATCTTCCGCGGACACATTGATGCTGACGTAGAACCCGGTCGCGTCCCGCAGCCGGGCCGCCAGGTCGTGCAGGGCGATCTGCGTCACCACGCGGGACAATTCGCGGCCCAGCCCCATCTCTTCGGCCAGCGGCACGAACAGCGCCGGCGGCACCGCCGACCCGTCGCGCCCGCGCCAGCGCGCCAGGGCCTCGACACCGACCAGGCGACGCGTGGACAGCTCCCGCAACGGCTGGTAGCGGACCTGCACGCCGCCGCGGCGGATGGCTTTGCGCAGCGCGGCCCGTTCGCTCTTGGATTGCTGGTGCCACAGCACGCACAGGCCCGCCAGCAGGCCGCCGACCAGCGCGCCCGTGCCTGCCAGGATCAGCGCCGGCAACGTGAACCAGTCATGCGAGCTGACGCGCGACACGGCGCAGATGTCAGGCGCAGCGGGCGGGGCGCATTCCGCGACCAGGCGTTCGGCCCGCAGGCTGTTTTCGGATGGGCTGGCGCCCCCGAAAAGCGCCAGGCCGTCCGTCCGGCCGAACCGCCGGAAGACGTGCGCGCCATCGCGGGTCACAAGCAGGGAATCGATGGCCGAGCCGGGTTCGGGAAATCCGTCGAACGCGCCCGGCGCGGTGAACACCACCACGTCGTTGCGCGCCGCCATGTCCCCGATGATGCGGCGATCGATGATGTTGGCGGCCCCCACCCACAAGGTGGTGCCGCTGCGCGTCGTGAAAGAGGCGGGCGGCAAGGCGTGGGGCGACGCCAGCACGCCCCACGCGGCGGAACACACCAGCATGCCGTCGCGCAGGCGGCCGATGTCGCGCAGGAACGTGGCGTTGAACAACAGCACCCGCAACGTGGCAACGTCGGAATCCGAGCACAGGTCGGTGCTGTGCGTGGCGGCCTGGATCAGCCGCTGGCTTTCCTGCGACACGCGCACGGCTTGCGCCAGCAGTCGGGTGTTGTGCCGGGACAGCCTGTCGTCGACCTGGCTGACTTCAATCAGCCGTCCGGCCGCCAGTCCCGCCAGGAAACCCAGCGTCGACATCGACAGGACTACAGCCGCAATTCGGAAACGTGACATCGGGTGGGGGAGACGGGCTGCGCCTGCCGAGGAAAGGACGGCGCGTAAGGCAATGTAACCGCAACCCTGCCTTCCACCCAAAAGAAAAACGCCCATCCTCGGGAACGGGCGTCTTTTTTTTGCGAAAACCGCGCGAGCCTAGCCCTGCGCCAGGACGGACTGCCCGCTACGGGCCGTGCGCACCACGTTGAACAGGTTCTTGGGGTCCTGCAGTTGCGGCGCCACTTCGATGCGGGTGCCCACGCCGTGCCGGGCCGCGCTGTCGCGCAACCAACGCAGGGCCGAGAAATCTTCCAGCGCGAAACCCACCGAGTCGAAAATGGTCACTTCCGCGGCGCTTTGGCGGCCGCCGCTCTGGCCCGTCAGGACGCGCCACAGTTCCGTCACGGCGAAATCAGCCGGCATCTGCTGCAAGTCGCCCTCGATCCGCGTCTGCGGCTCGTACTCCACGAAGACCGGGCCCATGCGCAACACGTCGGCATGCAGCTCCGTCTTGCCCGGGCAGTCGCCGCCCAACGCATTGATGTGCATGCCCGGCTCGACCATGTCGGCGGTCAGGATGGTGGCGTAGGCCTTGTCAGCCGTGACCGTGGTAACGATGTCCACGCCCTTGACGGCCTCGGACGTGCCTGCAAAACGCACGATGCGCAAGTCGGGCGCCACGGTAGCCAGATTGCTTTCCAGCTTGCGGGTGGCGTCCGGGTCCACGTCATAGACATGCAGCGTGTCGATGCCCAGCACGTAGTGGAAGGCCAGCGCCTGGAATTCGGCTTGGGCGCCGTTGCCGATCAGCGCCATGGTGCGCGAATCCGGGCGGGCCAGGGCGCGCGCAGCCAAGGCCGAGGTCACGGCGGTGCGCAGGGCGGTGGTCAGGGTCAGTTCGCTGATCAGCAGCGGTTCGCCCGTGCTGACTTGCGCCAGGGCGCCGAAAGCCATCACGGTGGACAAGCCCGCCTGCGGGTTATCCGGGTGGCCGTTCACGAACTTGAAGCTGTAGAGCTCGTTGTCGGCAGTGGGCATCAGTTCGATGACGCCGGTGGCGGAATGGCTGGCTACGCGTGCGCATTTGTCGAATTCCTGCCATCGCAGAAAGTCGGCCAGCACATAGTCCAGCAGGTCGGTGAAGACCTTGCGCGGGCCTTGCAAGGCCACGATATTGGCTACGTCCGAAGTCGTCAGCAGTGTCGTCAAAATTTTCTCCCCGAGTTATGGAACAGAAATTCTGGCGGACGGCCGAACCAATTCATAGTGACAACATTCAACACGAAACGCTAAGATTCTGGCATTACGACAGTCACAATTAGCATTTCTCACAATGGATACGCTAGATCAAAGCTTGCTGGGCCTGTTGCGCGCCAATGCCCGCCTGTCTGTCGCCACGCTGGCGAAGAAGCTGGATGTCTCGCGCGGCACCATCGACAACCGCATCCGCAAGCTGGAAGAGCGGGGCATCATCGTCGGCTACACCGTTCGGCTGCGCCCCGAAGTCGAAACCGAAGACATCGTGGCCTGGATGAGCATCGCCGTCGAAGGCCATGAGACCCGCAAGATCGTGAACCTGCTGATGGGCGAACCCAGCGTGGCCGGCCTGCACGACACCAACGGCCGCTGGGACCTGCTGGCCGAATTGCGCGTGCCCACCATCGAACAGTTGTCCGAAGTGCTGGACCGGCTGCGCACGCTCAAGGGCATCTCGGCCACCGAGACCAGCATCCACCTGAAGACGTTCAAAGCGTTCTGAGACGGCAGCCGCCCGGCGCGAGCCACGTCGAAGCACGGGGAAACCCGATATAAAAGTTTGCATAGCGTCCATGATCCAGCGTTATGCGTGGGGTCGGGCGCCGATGCCGCCCCTGCCTGAATCCTCAATCCAATCAGTGTCTTAGCGGAAATTCCCGCGGGCGCCGCCGCCTGCCGCGGCGCGCCGTCGCGCGGTATCGGTTTTCCGCCAGCGCATGCATGCTTGCACCTTCAGCCGCGCCCGCCGCCCAGGCGCCTCGCGGCATGCAACCCTTGCGTCCAGACACCCATGACCGACTTCGACCTGACTCTGCACAACGGCCGCATCGTCACCGCGGATGCCGATTTCATTGGCGACATCGGCATCGTCGACGGCGTCATCGCGGCCATCTCCACCCGCCTTCCCGCAGGCAAGCGCGCCATCGACGCGACCGGCCGCCTGGTGATGCCGGGCGGCATCGACAGCCATTGCCACATCGAACAGCTCTCGAGCATGGGCGTGCTGTGCGCCGACGACTGGTACAGCGCCTCCGTGTCCGCGGCCCATGGCGGCAACACCACCATCGTGCCGTTCGCCGCGCAGCACCGCGGCCAATCGCTGCGCCAGGTGGCCGACGAGTACGCCGCGTCCGCCGCCGCGAAATCGGTCATCGACTTCAGCTATCACCTGATCATCTCGGACCCCACGCCGCAGACGTTGAACCACGACTTGCCCGAGCTGATCCGCGCCGGCATCACGTCGTTCAAGGTCTTCATGACCTACGACAAGCTCAAGCTGGACGACAAGCAGCTGCTGGACGTGTTTGCGATCGCCGCGCGCGAGGGCGCGTTGCCCATGGTGCACGCCGAAAACAACGACGTGATCAGCTGGATCGCGCGCCATCTGCTGGCCGCCGGCCACACCGCGCCGAAATACCATGCGGTCAGCCACGACCCCATCGCGGAAAACGAAGCCACGCAGCGTGCCATCAGCCTGGCGTCCGTGCTGGAGGTGCCGGTGCTGATCGTGCACGTGTCCACGCAGGGCGGCGCGCAGGCCATCCACGCCGCACAGACGCTGGGCGCCCCCGTTTATGGGGAGACTTGCCCGCATTACCTGCTGCTGACCGCCGAAGACATCGACATCCCCGGCGTTGAAGGCGCCAAGTTCTGCTGCAGTCCGCCGCCGCGCGACCCGGTGTCGCAACAGGCGCTGTGGCAAAGCCTGGACAGCGGAACGCTGGCGCTGCTGTCGTCCGACCACGCGCCGTATCGCTACGACGAATCCGGCAAGCTGCCCGCGGGCGACGCCACCACGTTCAAGCAGATCGCCAATGGCCTGCCCGGCCTGGAAGTGCGCATGCCGCTGCTGTTCTCGGAAGGCGTGCGCAGCGGCCGCCTGACGCTGCAGCAGTTCGTGGCGCTGACGTCCACCAACCACGCCCGCATGTACGGCCTGTACCCGAAGAAGGGCACGATTTGCGTGGGCGCGGACGCCGACATCGCCATCTGGGATCCCGAACGCGTCGTGACGCTGTCGGCCGCCACGCTGCACGACAACGTCGGCTACACGCCCTACGAAGGCCGCCAGGTCACCGGTTGGCCCACCACGGTGGTGAGCCGGGGCGAAGTCATCGTCGAGGACGGCGCGCTGCAGGCCGCGCGCGGCCGCGGCCGCTTCATCGCCCGCGGCCTGCCCGCCCCGCTGCAGAAAACGCGCGAGATCTCGCCGCGCGCCGCCTTGCTGCGCAAGATTTTCCCGAACGTGATCGAGCCGTGATCCGCGGCGCCTTGCACCTGAACCCCGTTCGATAAGAACACCTGGAGATTGATATCGTGAGCAACGCAACCCCCTCCCGCAAAATGGGCCTGGCGGTCGCCCAGATGGGCGCCGTGAACCTGGCCGACACCCGCGCGGTGGTCGTGCGCCGCCTGGT
This sequence comes from Achromobacter sp., assembly GCF_057314935.1. NCBI lineage: Bacteria > Pseudomonadati > Pseudomonadota > Betaproteobacteria > Burkholderiales > Alcaligenaceae > Achromobacter > Achromobacter sp. Next base: position 34,885 of record NZ_DBHKZA010000028.1, on the reverse strand, counting down.
CGAGATGATGCGCGAGGCCGCCGCCCGCAAGGCGGAATTCGTCGTGTTCCCGGAACTGGCGCTGACGACGTTCTTCCCGCGCTACTGGATGGAAGACGCGGAAGCCGTGGACCGCTACTTCGAAAAGACCATGCCGAACGCCGACGTGCAGCCGCTGTTCGACACGGCACGCGAACTGGGCATCGGCTTCTATCTGGGATACGCCGAACTGACCCCGGAAGGCCGCCAGTTCAACACGGCCATCCTGGTGGACCGCAGCGCCAAGATCATCGGCAAATACCGCAAGATCCACCTGCCCGGCCACTCGGACCACAAGGTCGACGCGCCGTTCCAGCATCTGGAGAAGAAGTTCTTCGAAGTGGGCGACCTGGGCTTCGGCGTGTGGGACACCAACGACGTCAAGATCGGCATGTGCCTGTGCAACGACCGCCGCTGGCCCGAAACGTATCGCGTCATGTCGCTGCAAAGCGCCGAACTGATCGTGCTGGGCTACAACACGCCGTCGTTGAACATCCACTGGGACGAGCCCGCGCACTGGCGCACCACCACGCACGAGATCGTGCTGCAGGCCAGCGCCTATCAGAACGCGGTGTGGGTCGGCGCCGCCGCCAAGTGCGGCCATGAAGACGGCCACCACATGATCGGCAGTTCGATGATCGTGGCGCCGTCCGGCGAGATCGTGGCGCGTTCCAGCGGCGAGGAAGACGAAGTGATCACCGCGAAGATCGACCTGGGCATGGGCCAGACCTTCCGCGACCACGTCTTCAACTTCGCCAAGCACCGCAGCCCGCACCACTACAAGCTGATCACCGAACGCACCGGCGCCGGCGAACCGCTGCCCGTGCCGGAAGTGGTCTAAGCCCGGCTGATGATTGCCTGCGTCATCGCAGGCAATTCTTTTTTGACGATCTGGGAAAACTGGGTCAGGAACGCCTTGGCGATGGATGGCGGAGGTTCGATCCGGGAATGGGACACGTGCACCGACAACGCAATCGCTGGCTCGATACGACGCACCACGATGCCGTGCATCAGCGCATCCGTCAGGCCGTACGAGTCCACCAGGGCCACACCGACGCCCTGGCGCACGAACGAGCATGCCGTCTGGGACGAACGCACCTCGATGGCGGGAGTGACCGCCTGTCCCAGCGGCTCCAGATAGTTGAACAAGGTTTCGCCCAGCGGCGTGTCGCGCCCGTAGCCCACCAGCATCTCGCCGGCCAGCATCGCCGGTTCGATGACGGCCTCGCGCGCCAGCCGGTGGCCGGCCGGCAGCACGCAGACGATCTCGCCCTGCGCGAGCTCGCTGGTGATCAGGTTGGGGTGTTCGGGCTTGAACGTGGAAATCGCGATGTCCGCGTGCCCCAGCAGCAACTGGGGCAACAGCGCGTCCATGCCCAGCGGCCGGTAACGGATGCGCACGCCGGGGTTGCGGGCGCAGAACTTCGCCGTGGCCGCCGGAATCAGCCATTCGCCGAAGCTGGGACTGGACACCACGCTGACCAGGCCGCCGCCGTGGCCCGCCAGGCCAGCCGCCATATCGTTCAGCCGGTTGACGCCCGCCTGAATGGATTCCACTTCCTGGAAAAGTTTGCGCGCTTCCTTGGTGGGATGCAGGCGGCCCTTGAACCGTTCAAACAACGCATAACCCAAGCGCAGTTCTATCGACGCCAGCACCCGGCTGATGGCGGGCTGGGTCACATGCAGCAGCCGCCCTGCGGCGCTGAGCGAACCCGTGATCATGATGGCGTGAAACACCTCGATCTGCCGCAGGTTCAACGGGCCAGACCGGACCTTCCCGGGTAATTCCGACATGCTGCTTTTCTTTCCTCTTGACCTGGGCGCTGCGCGCACTGCGCGTGTCCGCCTCTTTTGCAGGGATTCTACTCAATCGTGCCCAACGCCCGCATCACCCTCGTAAACCCGAACTCGCTGACCACGGTCACGGACGCCATCGCCCGCGCGGTCGCGCCGTTCGAGCGCCTGCCGCTGACGTTCCGCTGCCTGACCTCCACGGGCGGGCCGGCCGGCATCCAGACCCAGGCCGAAGCCGACGCCAGCATCGCGCCGATGGCGCAGCTGTTCCTGCAGGAAGCGGCCGCGACCGACGCCTTCATCGTGGCGTGCTTCAGCGACCCCGGGCTGCATGGCCTGCGCGACCTGGTGGCCGCGCCCGTGCTGGGCATCGGTGAGTGCTCGGTGCTGACAGCCATGAGCATGGCGACGCGCATCGGCGTGATCGCCATCGCGGGCGCATCCGTCCCGCGCCACCTGCGCTACTTCCGCCAGATGGGCGTGGCCGACCGCATTTGCGCCGAACTGGCGCTGGATATGAAGGTCAGCGACCTGGCCAACGCCGACCTGGCGTTTGCGCGCATGGTGAGCGTCGGCAAGACCTTGCGCGACGCGCATGGCGCCGATGTGCTGATCATGGGATGCGCCGGCATGGCCGACCTGCGCGACCGGCTCGAAGACGCTTGCGGGCTGCCGGTAGTGGAACCGACGCAAGCCGCCGTGGCGATGGCGGCGGGACGGCTGTTCAGCCGCTAGAAGACGGGTACGTCTGCCCTGGGATGGGTGCAGCGCGCAGGGCGTCGGGCAAGAACCCTGCCGCCCGCCGCGCGCAACCCATCATGCCGCCTGTTGCACGAAATGCCCCGCGGCAACCTGCACCAGCTGGGGCACCTGCGGGTTGTCGCCCACTTTGCGGATGGGGCTGGGGATGTCGCGCGCGGCGCGCACGGTGCGTTGATGACGGCGCGCCGGGTCGGGGATCGGCACCGCCGACAGCAGGCGCTGCGTGTACGGATGGCGCGGCCGGTGCAGCACTTCCTGCGTGGGTCCGATCTCGACGATCTGCCCCATGACCATCACCGCCACACGGTGACTGACCTTCTCCACCACCGCCATGTCGTGCGAGATGAACAGGTACGACAAGCCCATCTCCGCCTGCAGTTCCTTCATCAATTCGATCACGCGCGCCTGCACGGACACGTCCAGCGCGGACACGGGTTCGTCGGCCACGATGATCTTGGGGTTCACCGACAGCGCGCGCGCGATGCACAGGCGCTGGCGCTGCCCGCCCGAGAACTGGTGCGCGTAGCGGTCCAGGAATTCTCGCGGCAGGTTGACGCGCTCGAGCAGTTGCGCGGCGCGTTCGCGGCGCTGTTCGCGCGTGAATCCGCCGTGGACCTTAAGCGGTTCGCTGACCAGGTCCCACGCGTGCAGGCGCGGGTTCAGCGACGCGTACGGGTCCTGGAAGATCATCTGGATGTGCCGGCGCATGTCGCGCATTTTGTCGGGCGACATGTGCGTGACGTCCTGGCCCACCAGCCGGATCGCGCCTTCCGTGGGCTGCACCAGCCTCATCAAAAGGCGGCCCGTGGTCGACTTTCCCGACCCGGATTCGCCCACCAGCGCCAACGTTTCACCGGCGCGCAGGGTGAACGACACGCCTTCGACCGCATGCACATTGGCCACCACCTTGCCGAACGCGCCCGCTTTCACGGGGAAACGCTTGGCCAGGCCCGTCACTTCCAGCACAGTGGGCCGGTCCTTCACCACGGCCTCGTCGGGCGAACCGTCACCCAGTTTGGGCACGGCGGCCAGCAGGTCGCGCGTGTAGGGCTGCTGCGGCGCGTCGAACAGCGCCACGGTGGCGTTCTCTTCGACCTTGTCGCCATGGCGCATCACCACCACGCGGTCGGCGATCTCGGCCACCACGCCCATGTCGTGCGTGATGAACAGCACGGCCATGCCGACTTCGCGCTGCAGGTCCCGGATCAGGTCGATGATCTCGGCCTGCACGGTGACGTCCAGCGCGGTCGTGGGCTCGTCGGCAATCAGCAGCTGCGGGCGGCAGGCCAGGGCCATGGCGATCATCACGCGCTGGCGCATGCCGCCGGACAAGTCGCCGGGGTATTGCGTCATGCGGCGCTGCGGCTCCGACATCTTCACGGCCACCAGCATGGCCTCGGCCTGGGTCCACGCTTCTTCGCGCGAGATGTCCTGATGCAGCAGATAGACTTCGGCCAATTGCTCGCCCACCGTCATCACCGGGTTCAGCGACGTCATGGGCTCCTGGAAGATCATCGAGATCTCGTTGCCGCGGATGCGGCGCAAGTCCGACTCGGGCAGCTTGAAGAGATCCACTTCCCGGCCGTCGCGCGGCACGAAGCGCGCGGCGCCCGTGGCAATGCGGCCGCCGGCGCGCTCGATCAGGCGCAGGATGGACAGCGCCGTCACCGATTTTCCCGAGCCCGATTCGCCCACCAGCGCCACCGTTTCGCCCCGGCCGATGGTGAAGTCCAGCGACTTCACCGCGCGGTACGGCTTGGCGCGGGCGCCGAACTCCACGCTCAGGCCTTCAACCGCCAGTAGTGTCTCGTTCATCACGGCTCTCCGTTACGCGCGGCTGGGGAACACGCGCGGCGACATCGCGTCGATGCTGCGGCCCGCGTAGTCGCGCTGCGACACCGTCGCGATCGTCTGCGCCTGGGCGCGTTCGACTTCCTGCATGCAGCGTTCGATGTCGATGGTCAGCAGCTGCCCGTTCTTGACGACCTGTTCGCCGTCCACATACACGTCGCGGATGGCGCGGTCGCCGGCCGAATAGATCAGGCTGCGCAGCGGCTCGCGGCCGGGGCGCATGTACGGGTGCGACAGGTCGACCAGCGAGAAGTCGGCCTTGCCGCCGACCGCGATGCGGCCGATGTCGTCGCGGCCCAGCATCTTGGCGCCGTTCACCGTGGCGGCGTTGAACACTTCTTCGGTGGATGCGGCGCGGAAGTGACCGGCCTGCAGCCGGGCCACATAGCAGGCCAGGCGCATCTCATCGAGCATGTTGTGCGGGAAGGTGTCGGTGCCGATGCCCACATTGATGCCGGCGCGCAAATAGCGGCCCAGGAAGCTCAGCGCGATCCCGCGGCGCACGAACACCGTGGGACAGTGGGCCACGTGCGATCCCGACCGCTGCAGCAGGCCAAAGTCGTCGGCATGCGGCCAGTACAGCGCGCGGTGATCGTTCAGGAAGATGCCGTGGCCGATGATCAGGTCCTGGTCCAGCAGCCCCTGGTCGTCCAGCCATTCGATCGGCGTGCGGCCGTGGCGGCGCGTCATCTCGGAGAATTCCACCACGCTTTGCGCGGCATGGATCTGCATGGGGATGCCCAGCCGGCGCGCGGCGGCCTGCGCTTCCTTCAGCAATTCCGGCGAACACGTGTCCACCTGAGACGGGCACAGCATCGCGCTCAGGCGGCCGCTCGGATGGCTGATGGCGCTATCCACCACGTCCAGCGCGGCTTCGAACGATTTGACGGCGCCGGCTTCGTCCCAGGTGTATTCCACCGAGTGGCCGTCGGTCGTGCGCCAGGCGGCGGAGCGGAACATGGGGCCCAGCACGCCGCGGATGCCGGTGCCGGCCACCACGTCGGCCCAGCCCGGTCGCGGCAAGGACATGTCCACGAACGTGGTCACGCCGGACAGCAGCATTTCGGATACGGCGACCTGGTTGGCGTATTGCGCGGTCTCGATGCCCATGCGGAACACGGGCATGTATTCGTACAGCGAGCTCTGGCCCAGCTTGTCGCTGCCCAGCTCTTCCAGCAAGCCGCGGTTGCCGGGCTCCGAGGACGGATGGGTGTGGACGTTGACCAGGCCCGGCATCGCCATCAGGCCGCTACCCGGCACCACGTGGTCGGCGGGCCCCGCATAGCCCGCGCCTGCGTGGATGACGGTGTTGCCGCGCATCACCAGGTCGGCGTTTTCGATGTAGACGTGCGAACCCAGTTCGGCGTCCCACGCCACCAGCGTGGACAGGTTTTTGAAATGGGTGATGCGGGCTTGATTGGTGTCGCTCACGGAAGGCTCTCTGTACGGCGTAAAGGGGGTGAAACGGCGACGCGGCCGGAGCCGCGCCGCCTTGTCGTGGCTTACTTGAAGGCGATGTCCAGGCCCTTGTAGGCCGCCGCGCCGAAGATGCCGTGCGCGCGGAACGGCTTCATGCGCGGGCCGCCCACCAGGTACAGCGAGTCGTGGTACAGCGGAATCCACGCGGCGCCGTCCGAGATCTTGGTCAAGGCCTTGGACAGGATGGCGTCGCCGGCCGCGGCGTCCAGCGCCTCGCTGCCTTCGGCCAGCCACTGGTCTGTCTCGGCGTCCTTCCAGTTCATGCGGTTGGGCGTGGGCACGCTGTTGGACAGGAAGTAGCTGTTGAGCGCTTCGCCCGTGCTCATGTAGCCGAAGCTCATGCTGAATTCATCGAATTCCTGCGTGGCCAGCTTGCCCCAGGCGGACGTTGAATCGAACAGCTGCACGCGCAGGTCCACGCCCACTTTCTTCATGTCGCCCTGCACGGCTTCCATGATGTCTTTCCAGTAGCCGGTGATGCCGTAGTGCAGCAGCGACAGCTTCTGGCCATCCTTGTAGCGGTAACCGTCCGACTGCTTCTTCCAGCCGGCTTCGTCCAGCAGCTTGTTGGCGGCGGCGGGGTCGTAGCGGAAGGCGTCGTTGCTGCCGGCGGGCGTGGCCGTGGCCAGCATGCTGGTGGCGGGCTGCGCTTCGCCGAAGGTGATGGCTTCGGTCAACGCCTTGCGGTTGATGGCCAGGTTGATGGCGCGGCGCACGTTCACGTCGGTCAACATGGGCTTGTCGATCTTGAAGCCCAGGAAGAACGTCCAGTAGAACGGATCGGCGCGGCTGACGAACAGGCGCTTGTCGCCCTTCAAGTCCTTGATGGCCCATTGCGGCAAATAGCGCGACAGGTCGGCCTGTCCGCTTTGCAGCGCGGTCAGGCGGGTGCTTTCCTCGGGCACGATCTTCCAGACGATCTTGTCGACCTTGGGCGTCGGGTCCTTGTAGATGGACGGGCCCCAGTTGTAGCCGGCGTGGCGCGTCAAGACCACTTCGTTGCGCGGCGACCAGCTCTGGAAGCAGTACGGGCCCGTGCCGTCAAAGGCCTTCACGCCGTAGTCCGGACCCAGCTCCTTGACCTGGTCGATGTTGATGACCGAGTGCATGTAGTGCGCCATCTGCTGCAGCAGCTCGTTGTAGGGCTTCTTCAGCTTGTAGACCACGGTGACGTCGTCGGGCGCCGTGATGCTGTCGACGGGGCCGGCGCGCCAGCGCTCGAGGCCCTTGGTTTCCGGGTTCAGCCAACGCTCGTAGCTGGCCACCACGTCCTTGGCCGTCATCTTCTTGCCGCTGCAAAACGAGACGTTGTCGCGCAGCGCGAAGGTGTAGGTCAGGCCGTCGGGCGACACCGTCCAGCTCTTGGCCAGCGCCGGCACCGGCGTCTTCATGTCGTAGTCCAGGCCCACCATGGTGTCGGCGGCCATGAACAGCACTTCCGCCGCGCCGCGCGCGGTGGTGCGGTGCGGATCGTACTTGTCGGTGTCCAGCTCGCGCAGGATCAGCACCGTCTTGTCGGATTGGGCGACGGCGTGCATGGGCGCAGCCAGCAGGCAGGTCAGCGCCAGGGGCGCGAGGGCCAGGCCTTTGATGAGCGTCATGGTGGTGGTTTCCCCGTTGTGGTGTGTTGTGGTGGTCAGGCGCGATTCAGAAACGCAGCTTGGGATCCAGCGCATCGCGCAGGCTGTCGCCCAGCAGATTGAAGGCCAGCACGATGAAGAAGATCGTCATCGTGGGTATGGTGGAAATGTGCGGGAAGATCTGCAGGAACTTGCGGCCGTCGGCGGCCATGCTGCCCAGCTCGGCGAACGGCGGCTGCGGGCCCAGGCCCAGGAAAGACAGCACCGAACCCAGCAGGATCGTGTGGCCCAGCTGCAGGGTCGCGTAGATCATCAGCATGGAAGAGCAGTTCGGCAGCAGGTAGCGCGTGATCAGGTAGAAGTTGCCGAAGCCCATGGCGTGGCCGGCTTCCATGTATTCCTGCTTCATCACCACCATGGCGGAACCGCGCGCGATGCGCGCCATGCCCGGGATGGCCGACACGCCCAGCGCCAGCACCATCGACAAGGTGCCGGGCCCCAGCAGCGCCGACAGGCTCAGGCCGAACAGGATGGCCGGAAACGACAGCAGCACGTCCACGACGCGCATGATCACGCCTTCCAGCGGCCGGTAATACGCCGCCAGGATGCCCAGGACGGCGCCGATGCCCGAACCGCCGATCACCGCCAGCACGCTCAGCATCAGGGTCGCGCGGATGCCGTAGATGATGCGCGAAAGGATGTCGCGGCCTTGCACGTCGGTGCCCAGCAGATAGGTGATGCCGTCGGACGACATCCAGCCCGGCAGTTTGCGCGCGATGGCCATGTTGGTGGCGTACGGATCGTGCGGCGCCAGCCAGGGCGCGAACAGGGCCGTCAGCACGATGGCGATCACCGCCAGCAGCGACAGCAGCAGGATGGGATCGCGGCGCAGCCGCTCGGCGATGCGCGCCAGCGGCGTGGCCATGGCCTGGGGCGGCAATGCGCCCATGGAAGAGGTCGACCCTGCGCTCATGATTTTTGTCCCCGCGGATCCAGGTAGCCGTAGAGCAGATCCACGATCAGGTTGATGATGATGAAGCCCAGCGCCGTCACCAGGATCGCGCCCTGGGCCAGCGGGAAGTCGCCGGCGAAGATGGCGCCCACCGCCATGCGGCCCACGCCGGGCCACGAATAGATCTGCTCGGTCACCACCGCGCCGCCCAGCAGGTTGCCCACTTGCAGGCCCACCAGCGTCACGATCGGCAGCAAGGCGTTGCGCAGCGCATGGCGCAGCACCACGCGGCCTTCGCCCGCCCCCTTGGCGCGCGCGGTGCGCACGTAGTCGCCGCTGAGCGTTTCGATGACCGCGGTGCGCGTGATGCGCGCCACCGGCCCGATCAGCACCGAACCCAGCGTCAGCGCGGGCAGGGCGATGGACTCCAGGCCGGCCAGCGTCCACAAGGGGCCGTTGCGGCCGATGTAGGGCAGGATCCCGGCGCCGCCCACGTGCTGGACCAGCAGCAGGCCCACCCAGAACACGGGCAACGACACGCCGACAACAGACAGCGTCATGACGAAGCGGTCGATCAGCTTGCCGCGGCGGTAGGCGGCCAGCGTGCCCAGCAGGATCGCCAGCGGAATCGACCAGACCACGCTGGCCAGCATCAATTCGACCGTGGCCCCGATGGTGCCGCCGATCTCGTCGATCACCGGCACGTTCGAGATCATCGAGCGCCCCAGGTCCAGATGCGCCAGGCGCCACATGTAGCCGGTCAGCTGCACCAGCAGCGGCTTGTCCAGGCCCAGCTCCTGGCGCACCTGCGCCAGCTCGTCGGCGGTGGCAGTCGGGCCGGCGATGACGGCGGCGGGATCGGCGGGCGCCACTTGCAGCAGCACGAAGCACACCACGATCACGCCCAGCAGGACCGGCAAGGAAATGGTGAGGCGGTTGAGCAGTTGCCGGATCATGCGACGCGGCCTCCGGTCGCGGGATTCGGCCCGCCGGCGCGGCCGCCCGGTGCGGGCTGCGCGTGGGCAGGGGGAACGGATCTCGGCATGAAACAACCTCTCTTGGTGCGCCCGGGGGCTTACGGTGGTCGAAGAATGCCAGTGCGCCCGGGCCGCGGGGACCCAGGGAAATCCACTATGGAGCCATTTGGACGCGGCGCGACGCGGACGTCGCAAGCAATTGATTCGTAATGGATTTATGGAATTTCCGGCGCGGCCGGAAAGCGCACCCGATAACGGGGTGTTATGACGCCTGCGCAAAGATTGATAGCCGGGAAGCGGCTGCTCGGGACGGCCCCGCAGGCGCGCTGCTAGACTGCCTGCGGCCCTTCGATTGATTGAACCCTTTCAGGCAGTGATCCCATGCGCTTCATCGACACGGAACAGACCCGGGACGCCCTGTCCTTCGACGCCGTCATCCCCGCCCTGCGCGACGCCTTCCGCGAGGGCGCCACGGTGCCGGGGCGGCACGTCCACGCCATCCAGTCCGGCACCGCCCACGGCACCTCGCTGATCATGCCGGCCTGGAGCGACCGCGGCTATTTCGGCGTGAAGATCATCAATATCTTTCCCGAGAACACCCACCTGGGCCTGCCCGGCCTGCATGCCACCTACAACCTGTACAGCGCCAAGACCGGCGTGCCGATCGCGCAGGTGGACGGCGACATCGTCACCGTCTACCGCACGGCCGGCGCCGCGGCCCTGGGCGCGGACTACCTGGCCCGCCAGGACGCCAGCACGCTCTTGATCGTGGGCTCGGGCCGCATCGCCGGCCTGGTCGCGCAGGCCATGCGCACCGTGCGCCCGATCCAGCGCGTGCTGGTGTGGAACGTCCGGGCGGCGGGCGCCGAATCGCTGGCGGAAGGCTTGCGCGCCCAAGGCTTCGACGCCCAGGCCACGACCGATCTGGAAGCCGCCGCGCGCCAGGCGGACATCATCAGCTGCGCCACCTTGTCCACCGTGCCCCTGATCCAGGGCGCCTGGCTGCGCCCCGGCACCCATCTGGACCTGATCGGCAGCTTCAAGCCGGAAATGCGCGAGACCGACGCCGCCTGCTTCGACGGCACGACGGTCTATGTGGACACCGACGAAGCGCCCACCAAGTCCGGCGACCTGCTGTCCGCATTCGAGGCCGGCGTGCTGACGCGCGAAGCCATCCAGGGCGACCTGCACCAGCTGACGACGGGCCAACGCCCGGGCCGGCGCGATGCGCAGGAGATCACCGTGTTCAAGGCCGTAGGCAGCGCGCTGGAAGACCTGACGCTGGCCACGCTGGTATATGAAGCGGTAAACGGCTGACGTCCTGAATCAGGGATGGCGGTCCGGGTGTTGATCCAGGTTCACGCCCATCATCAGGCCGCCCCCACCGCCTTGGCCGCCGCCCTGGCCACCGCCTTCGCCGCCTGATTTCGCACCGCCGCCGTCGCCCTTGCCGCGCGCAGTCGAAGCCGGCCGCGCGGGGCCTTGCCTGGGGATCTCAAGCGTTGCGGATACCGGCTCCAGGTCCAGGACCTGGCGGATGAAATCGCGCAGCGACACCACCAGCTCGGCCGTGTGCACCGGACGCCCCGCCACCAGATCGGCCGCCGCCTTGGCCGCCAGCCGCACCTGTGCTTCCGTGCCCAGCAGGATGATGTCGGACAGCGCCGCTTCGGCCGCGTCGCGCATGCGGCGCGCGCGTTCGCCGCTGGGCCAATCGGGTTCCGCGTCGCCCCCGGCCTGCGGCTCTCCCGCGGCCTGCCGTTTCACGTCGCGCAGATGCCGCGGGTCCACCGCCAGATTGCCGGTGAACGAACCGCCCAACGTCTTGTAGGCTGCGATCAAGGTGCGCAACCGTTCGTTGATCTGCCGGTTCTCGCGCGCGCGGCGCTGCTGGATGGTCTGCATCACCAGCAAGCGGATGCCCACCCCGATCAGCGTGATCAGCGCCAGGCCAAGCAGGGTCGACAGCAGGCCCTGCCAAGAACTGAAATCCAGATTGCGCATGCGATGGGCTCCCGGGTTGCGTCAACCGCCAGCCAGTTCCGCCGGCAGGTGTTCGCGCATGATCTCGATGAATCGGCGCAGCCGCGCCGGCTGGAAACGCGACGGCGCATAAACCAGCGACACCGGCAGCGGATCCGCCTGCCAGTGCGGTGCCAGATGCACCAGCCGGCCCGCGGCCAGGTCTTCCTGCATGGCCCAGGCGGACCCCAGCGCCACGCCCAGCCCCAGCACGGCGGCCTTGCGCAGCGCATGCAGGCCGTCGGTGGACAGGCGGGGCTGGATGCCGAAACGTTCAGATTCGCCTGAACTGCAATGCGTGAGGCTCACTTCGGTGCGGTAGAAGGTGCGCAGCGCCAGCCAGGGCAGGCGCGCCAGTTCGGCGGGCTGCTGCGGCACCGGCGCGCCTTGCAGCAAGTCGGGCGAAGCGATCACGATGCGCGGGACGTGGCCCAGTTTCACGGCGATCACCGACGGATCCGTCACGGCCCCCACGCGGATCGCGCAATCGACGTTCTCGGCGATCAGGTCGGGCATGCGGTCATGCAGCAGCCATTCCACCCGCATGTTCGGGTACTGCTGCAGGTACTTCGCCAGCGGCTCGACGAACTGGTCCTGTCCGAACGCATGCGGCGCCACCACGCGCAAGGTGCCGATGGGCTCATCGCCCGCGCCGCGCACCTCGCTTTCGAACGATTGCCAGGTGGCGATCAGTTCCTTTGCGCGTTCATAGCAGCGCTGCCCATCTTCCGTGAGCCGGATCGCGTGGGTGGACCGCTGCAACAGCCGCACGCCCATCGTGCGTTCCAGCAATTGCAGCCGCCGGCTGACAGTGGGCTGCGTGCCGCCCATCTGCGCGGCGGCGGCCGACAAGCTGCCAGCCTCGACGATGCGCACGAACGTTTCGATCAGAAGAAGGCGGTCCGTGCCGGCCGCGGCGTTCAGGGCGGAAGTGCTCATACGTCTATCGTATAACGGATGTACCTCGGGATCGGCTACCAAAACCGCGGTGCGGCGCCCAGAATCTGCCCCGTACCTGATCCACCGGATAGCCATCATGTCATCTCGAACTTCCTCATCCCCCCTGTCGCGCGGCCTGGTCCTGCTGCTTGCCGTCGGCGCCGGCCTGTCGGTTGCGTCCCTGTATTACAGCCAGCCCATGCTGGGCGTCCTGGGCGCCGACATCCACGCCAGCGCCGAAACGCTGGGCTGGATTCCCACCCTGACGCAGCTGGGCTATGCCTTCGGCATCCTGATGCTGGCGCCGCTGGGCGACCGCCACGACAGAAAACGCATCATCCTGATCAAGGCGGCCGTGCTGAGCCTGGCGCTGCTGGCAGCCGCCGTGTCGCCTTCCATCGGCGTGCTGCTGGCGGCCAGCTTCGTGGTGGGCCTGTCGGCCACGCTGGCGCAAGACATCGTGCCGGCGGCCGCCCATCTGGCGCCCGCAGAGGCACGCGGCAAGACCGTCGGCACGGTCATGACGGGCCTGTTGCTGGGCATCCTGCTGTCTCGCGTGGTCAGCGGTTTCGTCGCCGAACAGTTCGGCTGGCGGGCGATGTTCGTGGCGGCCGCCGTGACCATCGTTGCACTCGGCGTGGCGCTCTCGCGGGGCCTGCCGCGTTTCGTGCCCTCGACGCAACTGGCCTACCGCGCGCTGCTGGGATCGCTGGCGACGTTGTGGCGCCAGCATCCCGGGCTGCGCCGCGCCGCCATCGCGCAAGGCCTGCTGTCCCTGGGCTTCAGCGCGTTCTGGTCGACCCTGGCCGTGATGCTGCACGGCGCGCCTTTCCATCTGGGCGCGGGCGCAGCGGGCGCGTTCGGCCTGGCGGGTGCGGCCGGCGCCTTGGCCGCGCCACTGGCCGGGCGCGTTGCCGACACCCGGGGCCCGATGGCCGTCGCCAGCCTGGGCGCAGGGCTGACGATGGTGTCGTTCGCCGCGATGCTGTTGCTGCCGCTGCTGTCGCCGCATGCCGCGCTGTGGCTGATCGCAGGCAGCGCCGTCGGCTTCGACCTGGGCATCCAGACCTCGCTGATCGCGCACCAGAGCATCGTCTACGGCATCGACCCGGCCGCCCGCAGCCGGCTCAACGCCATCCTGATGACCGGCGTGTTCATCGGCATGGCCGCCGGCGGCGCGCTGGGCAGCCTGGCACTGGCGCACTGGGGCTGGACCGGCGTCACGCTGGTCGCAGCCAGCGCGGCGGCGGTGGCGCTGGCCCTGCGGTTGCGGCCCGGCATCACCCGCAACGGCCACCCCAGCCGCTACGCGGCATAGGGACCAGGCCAGCGCCAACACCGTCCGCACGCCGGTGTATTCCAGCAGTCCGTCCAAGGCGTTCTCCACGCCGACGCCGGACTGCAGCGCCGGGCTGCTATCGCCGGCGCGCGGACGTTCGCCGCTATTGCGGCTTGTTGATCTCGTCGGCCGTGATGATCTCGGCCACCAGCACCTGGCCGGGGCCGTCCAGGTAATACTCTTCCTCGGCCGGGTCGCGCAGCTTCATGAAGGCGTTTTCGCCAATCTGCATCGTGTGGCCGGCGGCCAGCTCGGCGCCGCTCTCGCGCAGGTATCCCATGATGTTGTTGAACATGTTCGAGTAGGTCTCGCCTTCATGATGGCCGCTGGCCAGCGCCGCGAAGTCGGGCAGCCCGAACGCGTCGCCGCCGTAGGTGCGCATCCACACGCCGTCCACGCCTTCCACCTCGTATTTCACGAAGCCGCAATACAGCATGTTCAGCGGCAGCGTACGCAACAGGTCAAGGCTTTGCTCGCCCAGCGATTCGGCGTCGAACACGCCGGCGGGCAGCGACGTGTGCGCATGCTCGTTCAGCACGGCCATTGCTCCGAAGCCCGTCAACGCGCCCGCCACGGCGGCCAGCGCCACATACTGCTCCAGCGGATCTTCTTCAAAGCCGGCGTAATACAGGATGATGTGGCTGGCATGGCCGCGGATCTCGTCCTTCACCGTGCCCGGATAATGCGCGGGCGCCACGCAGGCTTCCAGCGAGTCCTTGGGATAGGGCGCGTTGAAGCCCACCATCCGCACGACATGCTGGTCCCACCCGGCCAGACCCAGGAATTCGGGCATGTCGGGCGCGATCTCGGCACGCGCCTGGCCCATCGACGGGTGATAGGCGCGCAGCGCCGCCGTCAGCGTGTCTTCCGCGATCGCCAGCGGCGCTTTGATGAGCACTTGCAGGCTCAGCGGGTTCTCGATGGCGGGGTTGGCGGACAGCGCGCGGGCGTCAGCGGTTTCTTCCTTGCGGCCAAAGAAACGGGAGAAGATGCTCATGGTTCGGGGACCTGGAAAATAAACGGGGGCAGTATACGGTTGCCCCTGGCGTCCACCATGCCCCTGTCGCCAATGGACACATCTCTCACCGCGCGGCCGGCTCCAGGAAACCGTCCTTGCCGATCGTCTCCACCACGTAGTCGATGAAGGATTTGATGCGCGACGAGATCGCCGTATTGCGGTAATACACCGCATTGATCGGCTGCCTGACGTCCTGCGTCTGCTTGACCAGCACCTGCTGCAGCGCGCCGCTGGCGCGGTCGCCGCGCGTCATGAAATCCGACAGGCAGACGACCCCGCCATCGTTCAGCGCCAACTGCCGCAGCGTTTCGCCGCTGAAGGCGCGCACGCCCGGCTTGACGTGCAGGGGCTGGCCATCGCCATCGAGCAACGGCCATTCGTTCAACGATTCCAGCTGCGAAAAACCCAGCAGCGTGTGCGAGGCCAGGTCCGCCACGCGCTTGGGCGTGCCGCGCGCGGCCAGGTACGCCGGGCTGGCCAGGACGCGCACGCGGCTTGCGCTCAGTGGCACCGCGTGCAGCGACGAATCCTTCAGCCGCCCGATGCGGATGGCCAGGTCCGTGCGGCGTTCCAGCAGGTCGATGTTGCCTTCGTTGCTGTTGAGCTCCAGCTCCACTTGCGGATAGCGCTTGCGGTAGCCCGGCACCAGCGGCGCAATCACATGCAGCATGAACGGCGATGCCGCATCCACCCGCAGCAGCCCGGCGGGCTGGTTGCGGCGCACGTTCATCAGTTCTTCGGTTTCCTCCACCGAGGCCACGATCCGCCGCACCTGCTCCAGGTAGGTCTTGCCCTCTTCGGTCAGCTCCAGCCGGCGCGTCGTGCGGCGCATCAGCGTCGTCTGCAGCTTCTCTTCCAGCCGGCTCATCGTGCGGCTGGTGGCCGAAATGGTCTGCCCCAGCACGTCGGCGGCGGCGGTGATGGACCCGCTGTCGACCACGGCGATAAAGACCTGCATTTCGTCGAGTGTGGTTTTCATAGTTGACGTTATATCAAAAGTCTTTCGCCAATACAGGGCTTTTTCCGCAAGTATCGCGCGGGCACACTGGCTGCATTCCCGGGCAATACCGTCCGGCCCCGCATACCCACCCTGGAGTTTTACATGAGCATTCCCGCATTTGGCGTCGGCACGTTCCGCCTGCAAGGCCAGGTCGTCATCGATTCGGTGCGCAACGCGCTGGACGTCGGCTACCGCGCCATCGACACCGCGCAGATCTATGAGAACGAAGCCGAGGTCGGCCAAGCCATCGCCGAGTCGGGCGTGGCCCGCGAAGACTTGTTCGTCACCACCAAGATCTGGGTGCCCAACTATGGCCAGGACAAGCTCGTGCCCAGCCTGAAAGACAGCCTGGCCAAGCTGCGCACCGACTACGTCGACCTGACCCTGATTCACTGGCCCGCACCGGGCAATGGCGTGACCGTCGCGGAATTCATGACCGCGCTGGGGCAAGCCAAGGCGCAGGGCCTGACCCGCCAGATCGGCATTTCCAATTTCCCCATCGCCGAAACCCGCGCCGCCATCGCCGCCGTGGGCCGCGACGCGATCGCCACCAACCAGATCGAGCTCAGCCCGTACCTGCAGAACGCCGCGTTGACCGCTTTCCTGAAAGAGCAGGGCATCCACGTCACGTCCTACATGACGCTGGCCTACGGCAAGGTGCTGAAAGACCCCGTCATCGGCCAGATCGCCGAACGCCACGACGCCACGCCCGCGCAAGTCGCGCTGGCGTGGGCGCTGCAGCTGGGCTATTCCGTGATCCCGTCGTCGACCAGGCGCGAGAACCTGGCCAGCAACCTCCTCGCCCAGCAACTGCGGTTGACGGCCGATGACATGGCCGCGATCGCCGCGCTGGAACGCAACGGCCGCGAAGTC
The DNA here is from genome assembly GCF_057314935.1 of Achromobacter sp. NCBI lineage: Bacteria > Pseudomonadati > Pseudomonadota > Betaproteobacteria > Burkholderiales > Alcaligenaceae > Achromobacter > Achromobacter sp. The sequence goes on along the minus strand of NZ_DBHKZA010000028.1, from coordinate 18,281 downwards.
AGCCCGGAAGGCCTGGCCGCCGCCTGGGACTAAAAGGAAATCGCCATGACGACCGCATTGGACACCTTGACGGCTGGCGGCTTCAGCATCGGTCTTGAAGCCCCGCTCGACCATGACTGGACCGCCGCCGGCGAGGCATCCCGGCGGCAGTCTGGCCGCCTGCCCGGCGAACCGGATCTGCAGCAGCATGCGGATCTGGCGCGCCTGGCCGACCATCTGGGCTTTCGCGCGCTGTGGGTGCGCGATGTGCCCGTGTACGACCCCAACTTCGGCGACGCCGCCCAGGTCTTCGAGGTCTTCAGCTACCTGGGGTATCTGGCGGGAATCACGCGTGACATCCTGCTGGGCACGGCGGCCGTGGTGCTCCCGCTGCGCGAACCCCTGCTAACGCTCAAGTCGGCTTCCACCCTCCAGCACCTGAGCGGCAACCGCCTGCTGTTCGGCGTGGCCAGCGGCGACCGTCCGGTCGAGTACCCGCTGTTCGGCCGCGACTTCGCCTCGCGCGGCGCGGCGTTCCGCGAGCAGATCGCCTTGCTGCGCGACAACGCGCGCGCGCATTTGCCGCCGGGCCTGGCCATGCTGCCCCGTCCGCCCTCGCCGCTGCCGCTGCTGGTGGCCGGGCTGGCGCAACAGACGCCGGACTGGATCGGCGCCCATCTGGACGGCTGCCTGGCTTACCCCGGCGCGCCGGACGACCATCTGCACCGCGCCGCCGCCTGGCGCCGCGTGGCGGGCGACAAGCCCTACATCAGCTTCATCCATCTGGACCTGGTGGAGGATGCCGACGCGCCGCTGCGCCGGTTCCGTTTCGGCGCACAGGCCGGCCGCCGCGCCTTGATCGAAGAACTGCGCGCGCTGCATGCCTCGGGCGTGCACCACATCGGACTGCACCTGCGCCGCAACACCCGGCCGCTGGACGAGACACTGCGCGAAATCGCGGAAGAAGTCTTGCCCCATTTCCATACCGAATCCCCCGAAGAGAGCCTCCATGAAGACACGCGATCCCTTGTTTGAGCCGTTGACGCTGGGCGGCCTGACGCTGCCCAATCGCGTCGTGATGCCGCCCATGACCCGCTCGCGCGCCACCCAGCCGGGCGACGAAGCCAACGCCCTGATGGCGCACTACTACGCCCAGCGCGCCAGCGCCGGCCTGATCGTCAGCGAAGGCACCTATATCTCGCCCATGGGCAAGGGCTATGCCGGCACGCCGGGCCTGTGCACCCCGGCGCAAGTCGCCGGCTGGCGCTGTGTGACCGACGCGGTGCACGCCGCCGGCGGCCGCATCTTCGCGCAGCTGTGGCATGTGGGGCGCCTGAGCCACACCAGCCTCTTGGGCGGCCGCGCGCCCGTGTCCTCATCCGCGATCCAGGCCGACGGCATCAACGTCTTCGTCGAGAATGCCGATGGCAGCCCCAACTTCGTGCAGGCCTCCCTGCCGCGCGCGCTGTCCAAAGCCGAAATCCGCGCCATCGTCGAGGAATACGCCCAAGCCGCGCGCCGCGCCCTCGTTGCCGGTTTCGACGGCGTAGAGCTGCATGCCGCCAACGGCTACCTGGTCAACCAGTTCCTGGATTCGCACGCCAATGCGCGCACCGACGAGTACGGCGGTTCGCTGGAGAACCGCATCCGGTTCCTGGACGAAATGGCCCGCGCCCTGGTCGACGCCGTGGGCGATCCGGCCCGCGTCGGCATCCGCCTGGCGCCGCTGACCACCCTGAACGGCTGCGTGGATGCGGACCCGGTGGCCACCTATACGGCTGCCGCGCAGCGCCTGGGCGAGATCGGCGTGGGCTACCTCCACATCGCCGAGGCGGACTGGGACGACGCGCCGGACATGCCGGCGGCCTTCAAGCAGGCGCTGCGCCGCGCCTACCCCGGCGTGCTGATCTACGCCGGCAAGTACACCGCCCTGCGCGCCCGCGATGCCCTGCAAGCGGGCTGGGCCGATCTGATCGCGTTTGGCCGGCCGTTCGTGGCCAACCCCGATCTGCCGGAACGGCTGCGCAACGACGAACCGCTGGCCGAGCATGACCGCGCGACCCTCTTCGGCGGCGACGCCCGGGGGCTGACGGACTATCCGGCCTACCCGCACAACCAGGAGCAACCCGCATGAAGATCTTCATCACTGGCGCCGGCGGATTCATCGGCGGCGCCGTCGCGGCAACACTCGCAAAGGCCGGCCACGCGGTCAGGGGACTGATCCGCGATCCGTCGCGCGCGGACGAGCTACGCGCCTTCGGCATCGAACCCGTTGTCGGCACCTTGGACGATTCCCCGCTGCTGCAGGATGAAGCGCGTGCGGCCGACGCCGTCATCAACGCCGCCGACAGCGATCACGGCGGCGCGGTCGACGCCATGCTTGAGGCGTTGCGCGGCAGCGGCAAGCGCTTTATCCACACCAGCGGCTCCAGCCTGGTCGCGGACGACGCCTTGGGCGAACCCTCGGAGGCGCGCTTCGACGAAGCCACCCCCATCACGCCGGTCCCGGCAAAGGCCGCCCGCATCGCGATCAACGACCGCATCCTGGCCGCAGCGCCCGGCGTGCACGGCGTGGTGCTGTGCCATAGCCTGATCTACGGCAACGCGCTCGGGCCGCGCGCGCAAAGCGTGCAGATTCCGCCGCTGGTCGCGCAGGCGCAAGCCAGCGGCATCGCGCGGCACGTCGGCCGCGGCCTGAACCGCTGGTCGAACGTGCATATCGCCGACGTTGCGGCGCTCTATGTCTTGGCGCTGTCCGAGGCGCCAGCCGGCAGTTTCTATTTTGTCGAGAACGGCGAGGCGTCGTTCAGCGACCTGGTCGGCGCCATCGCCAACCGGCTAGGACTGGGCGCGGCCCAGCCCTGGCCGCCCGCCGACGCGATCGCGTGCTGGGGCAGGGACCTGGGCGCCTACGCCCTGGGATCCAACAGCCGCGTCAGCGCCGACAAGGCGCGCAAGGAACTGGGCTGGTCGCCACGGCACGCCAGCGTGCTCGGCTGGATCGAGTGCGAGATGCCGCGCTGAACCGCCGACAGCGCGCGTCCAAATGGGGTCGGACCGTTCCGGTCTCCCCCTGGCGCGCGCATGCCCTTGACCTCCCCGATCACATTTCGTTGACAACCTCCTGCATACACTGCCTGCTATAAAACGCTTGCAAGCCTTTGCGGGCGCGGGACGGATAGGAGTGGTTCAGCGATGAATGAGGGTTCGGCGGACGATCCGCCGCGATGGCGCGCCAGACTGTTTATTGCCGTTCTGCTGACCGGCGTCGTGGCGGGCCTGGGCGGCATGTTGCTGGGCATGCTGCTGCACGCGGTCCAGCATCTGGCCTATGGCTACAGCCTGGACCGCATCGTCAGCCACGAGTCTTTTCTGGAAGGGGTCGAAGCCGCCGACGGCACGCGCCGCTTGCTGGTGCTGGTCGTGTGCGGGTTGGTCGCTGGCACCGGCTGGTGGCTGATCTACCGCTATGGGCGCCCGCTGGTCAGCGTGACCGAGGCCGTGCGGGATCCCACCGCCCGCATGCCCGCCAAGACGACGTTGGCGCACGCCACCCTGCAGATCGTCACCGTGGCGCTGGGCTCGCCGCTGGGACGCGAAGTCGCGCCGCGCGAAGTGGGCGCGCTGGCCGCCGGCCGGTTGTCGGCGCTGCTGCGCCTGCCGCCCGACGCGCATCGCCTGATCGTGGCGTGCGGCGCAGGCGCGGGCCTGGCCGCCGTGTACAACGTGCCGCTGGGCGCCGCGCTCTTCGTGCTGGAAGTGTTGCTGGGCACCTTCACCTGGCCCGCCGCCACGGCGGCGCTGGCTGCCAGCTGCATTGGCGCCGTCGTCGCCTGGATCGGGCTGGGCGACGAGATCCAGTACGCCCTGCCCGCCATGACGGTCAATGCCGGTCTCATCGCGTGGTCGGTGCTGGCGGGCCCGGTGTTCGGCCTGGCGGCCTATTGCTTCGTCCGGCTGACGTCGGCCGCCCGCCGCCATGCCGCGCGCGGCTGGCGCCTGCCCGTGGCGGCGTTGATCAACTTCACCCTCATCGGCTGCCTGGCCATGGCGCTGCCGGCGCTGCTGGGCAACGGCAAGGGCGCCGCCCAATTGGGATTCAGCAATGCACTGACCATCGGGATGGCGGCCACGCTGCTGGTGTTGAAAGTCGCCGTCACCAGCAGCTCGCTGCGCGCCGGCGCCTCGGGCGGCCTGCTGACGCCGGGCATCGCCATCGGCGCGCTGCTGGCCGTCGTCCTGGGCGGCCTGTGGAGCCTGGCCTGGCCGGGCGCGCCGCTCGGCGCCTATGCCGTCGTCGGCGCGGCGGCATTCCTCGCGGCCTCCATGAGCATGCCGCTGACCGCCATCGTGCTGATCGCCGAATTCACGCGCGTCGATCAGGGTTTTCTGGTGCCGATCATCCTGGCTGTGGCAGGCTCTACGGCAGCGCACCATTTTTTCTCGTCCCGCGCCGCCCGATCCCCGGCGGCCGCCAGCCGGACGATGCGCAGCTCCCCTTAAGAGACCAATCATGAAATCACGCAACCTGACCGGTATCCATCGTTACGACGCGCCCGCAGGAGGCTGGGGCGCGCTCAAGGCGACCGCGCAGGCGGTGGCCGACCAGATGCGCCTGGCCGAAGCGCCCGTGCTGCTGTTGCGCACCAACAAGCCCGACGGCTTCGACTGTCCGGGCTGCGCGTGGCCCGACAAGGCCCACACGTCCACCTTCCAGTTCTGCGAGAACGGCGCGAAGGCGGTCACGTGGGAAGCCACCAAGAAGCGCGTCACGCCGGAGTTTTTCGCCGCGCACACGGTCACGGAATTGCAGACCTGGTCGGACCACGACCTGGAAGACGCCGGCCGCCTGACGCACCCGCTGGTCTATGACGCCGCCAGCGACACCTACCAGCCCATCGAATGGGACGCCGCGTTCGCGCGCATCGGCAGCGCCATGGCCAGCGTGCCCGAACCCGACATGGTCGAGTTCTACACGTCGGGCCGCGCCTCGAACGAAGCCGCCTTCCTGTTCAGCCTGTTCGCGCGCGAGTTCGGGACCAACAACTTCCCCGACTGCTCGAACATGTGCCACGAGGCCACAAGCGTCGGCCTGCCGCAGACGATCGGCATCGGCAAGGGGACGGTGTCGCTGGACGACTTCGACGCCTGCGACCTGATCATCTCGATGGGACACAACCCCGGCACCAACCACCCGCGCATGATGGGCACCTTGCACGAATGCGCGCGCCGCGGCGTACCCATCATCGTGTTCAACCCCTTGCGCGAACGGGCGCTCGAGCGCTTCGCCGACCCGCAGAACGCCATTGAAATGGGCACCCTGGGTTCCACGCGCATCGCGTCCACCTATTACCAGGTGAAGGTCGGCGGCGACGCGGCCGCGCTCAAAGGCATCATGAAAGCGCTGCTGGCGGCCGATCGCCGCGCGCCCGGCGCCATCGACCACGCGTTCATCGCCGAACACACGAACGGCTTTGACGCCTATATCGAAGACCTGGACAACACCGCATGGGCCGACATCGAACAAGCCTGCGGCCTGACGCAAGCCGACCTTGAACAGGTCGCCGCCGCCTACGCCAAATCCAAGGCCGCCATCGTCACCTATGGCATGGGCATCACCCAGCATGCGCGCGGCACGCAGAACGTGCAGCAGATCGCCGCGCTGCTGCTGATGCGCGGCAACTTCGGCCGGCCCGGCGCCGGCATCTGCCCGTTGCGCGGCCACTCCAACGTGCAGGGCAACCGGACCGTCGGCATCACCGAGAAGATCGATCCGGTGATGTTCGACAACATCGAAAAGACCTTCGGTTTCCGCCCGCCCGAGCGCCATGGGCACGACGCGGTCGACGCCATGAAGGCGATGGTCAGCGGCTACACCCGCGTGCTGATCTGCCTGGGCGGCAACCTGGCCATGGCCTTGTCCGACACCGAGCAGTGCGAGGCCGGCATGCGCCGGCTGCAACTTGCGGTGCACATGAACACCAAGCTGAACCGGTCGCACCTGATGATCGGGCGCGACGCCATCATCCTGCCGGTGCTGGGCCGTACCGAAAGCGACGTCCAGGCCACCGGCGCCCAGTCCGTCACGGTGGAAGACTCCATGTCCATGGTGCACGCCTCGCGCGGCAAGCTGGCGCCGGCCTCCGAATACCTGCGCTCGGAACCCGCCATCATCGCGGGCATGGCTGCCGCCACGCTGCCCCACACGCGCGTTCAATGGCATTACCTGGTCGAAGATTACGGACGCATCCGCGACCTGATCGCAAAGGTTTACCCGGATTTCCGCGGGTACAACGAACGCATCTTGAAGCCGGGCGGATTCCGCCTGCCGTTGCCGCCCACTGAACGCGTCTGGAAAACGAAGTCGGGCAAGGCTGAATTCCTGCCCTTCAAGGGGTTGCAGGAAGACCCCGGCGCCGTCGAATCGGGCAGCCTGAAACTGACGACACTGCGCAGCCACGACCAGTACAACACCACCATCTACGGCTTGGACGACCGCTACCGCGGCGTGTTCGGCCGGCGCGACGTGCTGTTCATGAATACCGCCGACCTGGCGCGGCATGGCCTGGAGCATGGCGACGCGGTCGACATCAGCACCGGCCTGCCCGGCGAATCCCATCGCCGCCTGCGGCTCACCGCCATTGCCTACGACATCGCGCCGGGCTCGGTCGGCGCGTACTACCCCGAAGCCAACAACCTTTGCCCGCTGGACTATCAGGACAAGCAAAGCGGCACGCCCAGCTACAAGTCCATCCCGGTGGTGATCAGGAAAGCCGCCTAGCGCGCGGGCGGCTCGGGCGCTACCTGAGCTCCAGAGTCGCGCCGATCACGCGCAGGGTCGGCATCAACTGCCGCCAGGCGTCCTTGGCGATGGCGGCGGGGCGCTTGAGATCGGCGGCGGCCGGGTCGTTCAGCAAATCGCCCTTGCAGGCGAAGACGATGCTGTTGGTCATGTCGTCGTCCACCACTTCGAACATGGCGGACCCGAAGGCCGCGCGCACGCGGTCCAGGTAGTCGTGATGCATCGGGTGATTGACGTGGAAGTTGATGACCAGGATCCCGTCATCGCGCAACGCCCGGTGGCAATCCGCATAGAACGCCTCGGCGCACAGCGCATCGGGAATGCCGCCCACGCCAAAGCCGTCCAGGAAGATCACGTCGGCGTGGTCCGACAGGCGATGCAGATGCTCTGCCGCATCGGCCTGGATCACCGAGAATCTCGCATCGTCCTGCGGCACCATGAAGGTATCGCGCAGCGCGATCACGGCCGGATCGATCTCGACCACTTCAATCGCCGCCCGGGGCAGGTGCCGATAGCAGAATTTCGGCAGGGAACCGCCGCCCAGGCCCACCATCAGGATACGGGCGGGCTCGGGGTTGAACAGCACAAAGCCCATCATCATCCGCGTGTACTCGAGCTCCAACGCATCGGGATTGAGCACGGACATGCTGCTCTGGATTTCCTTCTGCGTGAAATGCAGCGTGCGGTGGGTGCCGTGGTTCTGGACAAAAGGCCTGTGAATGGCCGCCGGCTCGTCAGGGGGCTGGGCGTCGGCGGAATGCGAGGTATCGGACATGGGCAAGGCGGGTAGAGAAAACAGGCACAAGATACCACCCGCTGCGCCACGACACGTCGGCGTCGCGGCGCCGGACCGGTTTCGGGATGCGGCGGCCGCCTGCGCCTGGACACGGTTTCGGCAAACGGCTGGGCCGCGTGCACCGGTGGCCAGGCGGCAGGCACTCGTCATACAGGATGGTTGATTCGTCATCTTCACCTTGTCCGGCAAGCGGCGAACGGCGATTTTCTTATCTGCCCCGTTTTGACGTCGACGCGCTGCCATGACCTCCCCGCGATATCTCCCGAAGCCGGACCGGCTCCGCCCCCGGTTCCCCTGGCTTGCCGTCCTGCTGCACGCCGGCATATCGACGCTGTATGTGTTCGGCCGGCCGGGCTACGCGCAGTCCGAGCCGCTGTCCTACGTCAATCGCGGCGCGGACGGCACCTGCTGCTCCAGCGGCGATTACCCGGACAACGGCCACGACGGCCAATGGGCCCCGTCTGACTTCGTCCACCAGGACAGCAACCAGCACATCAACGCGACGGCGCCCGGCCAGACCGGCATCCTCATCGATGTCAGTGGCGGCCGTGGCGGCAACGGGCGGGATTCCGACCCCAATCATTGGGGCGGCAACGGCGGCGGCGGGCGGATCATCGATTACACCCTGGCGACCAGTTCCGTCACTGCCACCGGCCGCGGCATCGACCTGTACTCGGCCGGCGGCAGCGGCGGCCTGTGGGGCAATGCCGACGGGCCGCACGGCGGCTACGGCATCGGCGGCGACGGGCACCGCGCGGGCGTCACGCTGAACAACGCCACCGTCATCGGCACCGGCTTCGGCGTCGCGGTCCAGTCCTGGGGCGGCGCCGGATCCGACAGCGGGATCGTCGGCTGGTTCGGCGGCGCGGACAACGCCGGCCACGGCGGCAGCGCGGGCGAGGCATACGTGAGCTTGCAGGGCGGCACATCGATCACCGCCCGCGGCCCCGGCCCCAACGACGTCAGCGCGGCCGTCGGCCTGATCTCGTCGGGCGGCAGCGGCGGAGCCGGCGCGCGCAGCGGCGACTTTGGCGGGCACGTCGATGCCGGCCGCGGCGGGGATGCGTCGACCATCACGTTCGTCTCGTCGGCGGGCTCCTCGGTCACCGGCCAGGGCGATGGCGTGTATGGCGTGATCGCGCGCTCCATCGGCGGCAATGCGTCGACCGCGAACGACGTCAATACGCAAGCCGCGGCAGGCGGCAATGCCGGCCAGGTCAACCTCACCAACGGCGGCACGATCACCACGACCGGCAACCGCGGAATCGGCATCTACGCGCTGACGCAAGGCGGCAATGGCGGCAACGGCGGCGACGGGTCGTGGGCGGGCGGGCACAACGGCGCCGCGGGCGGCACGCCCGGCGCCATCGCCATCACCAACACCGGAACGATCACGACCGGCGCGACCGGCACCGTCGGTGCGAAAGGCATCGTGGCCAGCGTGCTGGGCGGCGAGGGCGGACCCGGCGGCGCCAGCGGCGCCTTCGGGCCTGGGGGCAACGGCGGCGCGGGCGCCGTTGCGGGCCAGGCGATCACCCTCACCAACGCGGGGACGATCAGCACCCTCGGCAACGACGCCGCGGCCGTCGTCGCCAATAGCGCGGGCGGCGGCGGCGGGATGGCGTCGTCCAGCAACGGCATCATCGGCGTGGGTGGCGGCCATGGCGGGGCGGGCGGCGCAGGCGGCGGCGTGGCGATGACGAACAGCGGCGCCATCGACACGTCCGGCGACCACAGCGCAGCCGTGATCCTGCAGAGCATCGGCGGCGGTGGCGGCATAGGCGGCGACGCCAACGCCACCGGCGTCATCGCCACCGTCGCGATCGGCGGCACGGGCGGCGCGGCCGGCAACGGCGGCCTGGTCCAGTTTTCATCGCAAGGCAAGATCCTGACGCGTGCGGCCAATGCCGCAGGCGTCGTCCTCCAGAGCATCGGTGGCGGCGGCGGCAGCGGCGGGTCGGCCAATGCCGTCGGCGTCGGCGTCGGGCTGAACGTGACGGTGGCGACCGGCGGCCAGGGCGGCAAGGGCGGCTCCGCGGGCACCGTGTCGTTCGCGCAGGCAAGCCAGGGCGCGATTGCGACGCTGGGCGTGCAAAGCAATGGCGTGCTGGCGCAGAGCATCGGCGGCGGCGGCGGCAACGGCGGGGTCGCCAACTCCCGCGCCATCACGATCGCGCCGCAGGTGGGCGACAACCCCAGCGGCACCGTCACGCTGACGGTCTCCAACGGCGGCGCAGGACAAGGGGCAGGCAACGGCGGCACCATCAACGTCGCCAACGACGGGACCATCAGCACGGCCGCCGCACAGAGCAACGGCGTGGTGGCGCAAAGCATCGGCGGCAGCGGCGGCAACGGCGGCGGCGTCCTGGCGCCCGTCAAGACACCGACCATCGGCAACTCGCTGATCGACCTGCAGCTGAGCGTGCGGCATGGCGCCCAAGGCGGCAAGGGCGGCAATGGCGGCTGGGTGCAAGCCAGCAATTCCGGCACCGGCGCCGTCTCCACGCTGGGCACGGGCTCGGCCGGCATCGTGGCGCAGAGCATCGGTGGCGGCGGCGGCAACGGCGGCATCGTCCAGGCGCAAGACGCCAATTCCTTCAACGACATCCTGGGCTCGCCCTCCAACCTGGCCGGCCTGTTGGACAAGGCGGCCAGCTGGCTGGAAAGCGGTCCGCAAGTGGCGTTCAGCAAAGCCGTCAGCCTGTCCGTCGGAGTGACGACCGGCGGCAATGGCGGCGACGGCGGCGCGGCAAGCGCCTTCAACGTTCGCAATGACGGCGCCATCGCCACGAAGGGCGATCATGCGCCCGGCATCCTGGCGCAGAGCGTCGGTGGCGGCGGCGGCAATGCCGGCATGATCGACTCGGCCGGGGCATCCAGCCTGCTGTCCAGTATCGACGCCTTGATCAAGGCCGCCGGATCGGGCGTGGAGAACGTGTTCACCGTTGCGCTTCCGCAAGCCAATATCACCCACCAGACCGGCGGCAGCGGCGGCGCCGGCGGCTCGGGCGGTGGCACCGCGTCCAACCCGAGCCTCGTCGTGAACACCGGGACGGTCGCCACGCAAGGCAGGGGTTCAGCAGGCATCGTGGCGCAGAGCATCGGCGGCGGCGGTGGCCGCAGCACGGCCAGCGGACAGGACCTGCTAGACGTCGTGTCCGCCGCGGCGGGCAACACCAGCCCCGAGATCATCGACAAGATCACGCGCATCATCAATATCCTGGGCACCAAAGGCGGCTCCGTGCTGGGCTCCCTCATCAATGTGCGCAATGGCGGCCTGGACGGCGCCAACGGCGCGGGCGGCGCGGTCACGGTCGACGCCAGCGCCTCGACCAGCCGGATCACCACGCAAGGCGTCCAGGCGCCCGGCATCCTGGCCCAGAGCGTGGGCGGGGGTGGCGGCCTTTCGGTCGTCGACCAGCCGCTGTTCCTGTCGGGCGCCACCACCGCGACGATGGGGCTAGGGGTCGCGGGCGATTCTGGACAAGGCCCCCAGCTGAGCATGGGCGGCGCCGTCAACGTCATCCATGGCGGCGCGTTGGGGACGAACGCAGCGGGCTCCGCAGGGATCATCGCGCAAAGCGTCGGCGGCGGTGGTGGCGTCGGCACACTTTCCCTGCGCAACGCCAGCCAGGCCGCCATGACGCAGACCGCGACGCTGACGATCACGCTTGGCAGCGAATACCCGGCGAACCGTTTTGGCGGGTCGAACTTCTCGCTGGTGCCGGGAGGCGACGTGAACGTCGCCAACAACACCGGCCGCATCGTGACGCAAGGGATCTTCTCACCGGGAGTCCTGGCGCAAAGCGTGGGTGGCGGCGGCGGGATAGCCGCGGTGTCGTCCAGCGCGTCGCTCGGCAGCGTCGACATCCAGCTGGGCAGCATCGCCACCAATACCTTCGGCCCCACGCCCAACTCAGTCACCGGCAATGGCGGCAACGTCACCGTCGCCAACACGGGCGGCAGCATCGCCACCTACGGCGCGCTGTCTTTCGGCGTGCTGGCGCAAAGCGTCGGCGGCGGCGGAGGCCTGGTCACGATCGACAACGGCGTCACGCCAGCGGCAAACGCCGCGAACATCACCTTCGGCGCAAACTCGCCGATGCGCGGCGCCGCAGGAACGGTCACCGTCACGCAAGACGTCGGCGGCAGCCTGTTCACGGCCGGCACGAATTCGCATGGCATCGTGGCGCAAAGCGTGGGCGGCGGCGGCGGCATCGCGGGGCTCGCCACCCAGGCCGGCCTGACGACGTTAAAGCCGGTCGCCGCTTCCACCGAAGACGGCGACGGCAACACCGTCAACCTGACCCTCCAAGGCACGGTCGCAACATCCGGCAATGGCGCTGCCGGCATCCTGGCCCAGAGCGTGGGCGGCGGCGGCGGCTTGACCGGCGACCAGTCTTCGGCGCTTTACACGACGGGCCTCATCCAGAGCGCCGGACTCACCGGCGGCACCGGCAATGGCAGTGCCGTCAACGTGACCATCGGCACAGGCGGCACCGTCCAGACCGCCGGCGCGAACGCGCCCGCGATCCTGGCCATGAGCGTGGGCGGCGGCGGCGTGTTCAAGGACGGCACGCTGTACCAATACAGCACCCCCAACAACGCCCTGACGTACGGCGGACCGGTAGCCATCGATATCGGCCAGGCCGCGCACGTGGCCGCCACCGGCGCCAATTCGCCCGCCATCGTGGCCATCAGCAATGGCGCGAACGGCGGCGGCCGGCCGATCACCGTCAACGTGGGTCCGAACGCGCTGCTCAGCGCCAACGGCACGTCCGGAACGGCCATTCTTGCGGTCGCCCCGCTGGCCACCACCACCATCACCAATGCCGGCACCATCCAGGCCAAGACCGCCATCGATACCTTGGGCCTGACGATCGTCAACAACACGGGAACCATGGCGGGCGATGTGGTGATGGGCGGCGGCAGCACGTTCAACAACCAGGCCGGCGCCAACCTGTACAGCGGCGGCCGCTTCCAGGGCGACTTGAACAACGCGGGCATCCTGAACCCGGGCGGGCCGGGCACGTATGCCGCGACCCGCTTCACCGGCACGCTGAACAACACGGGCACCTACCGGCCGGACCTGGATTTCGGCGGCCACAACAGCGATTTCATTTCCGTGTCGGGCGCATCGACCTTCGCAGGCACCGTCAAGCCGGTGTTGCGCAACCCCGTGAAGAACGTGTGGCTGGGCATCGGCCATTTCGATGCGCCGCAAACCAGCGTCCCGGCCACCGCCAGCGACAGCCCGCTGTTCCAGTACGCGATCAAGAACAACGGCAACGGCGGCCTGCGCGACCCGCTGATCTCCGTCGATGCCAATTTCACGCCGTCGGCGCTGCCGATCAGCGCAGACCGCATCAGTATCGCGAATGCGCTGCAAGGGCTGTGGAATCAGGGCAATCGCAGCAGCGCATCCCTGTTCGACAAATTCACCGGCATCCAGACCGCCGAACAGTACCGCGACGCGCTGAACGGCGTCGCGCACGATGGGCAATTCGCCCGCGCCGCCAACCAGATGCATGCGTCGTACGCCTCGATGAACCGCATGATGAGTTGCCCGGGATTTGTCGGTGAAAGCACGATCCTGCGCGAAGGCGATTGCGTCTGGTCGCGCCTGGACACGAACTGGACGCAGCGTGAAGGCACCTCGAACGACCAGGGCTACCGTATCCGGCAGACGGCGTTGACGCTTGGCGCGCAACGCGAAGTCGCCACCAACTGGTTCCTGGGGGGATCGCTCAGCTATGCCTACGGCAAGACCACGTCGTCCTCCGACCTGTCCGGCAACAGCGACACCTTCGCCGGCGGCCTGGCCCTGAAGTACAACAACGCGCCCTGGCAGATCGCGCTTGCCGTGCATGGCGGCGTTGAGAAAAGCAGGATGTCGCGCGGCACGCTGGACGGCGTGGCCAAGAGCAAACCCGATTCGTCCTTTCTTGCGGCGCGGTGGCGCACCGCCTATGAATTCAGCCAGCCGTCCTGGTACCTGCGCCCGTACGTGGACGTCGACGTGAACCATATCCGGCAGGACGGCTACCGGGAACAGGGCCCCAGCGTGTTCAACCTGAAGGTGCGCGGCAACGACACGACGTCGCTCATGGTCTCGCCCATGATCGAAATCGGCGGACGCCATGACCTGGACAATGGCTCGACCTTGCGGTCGTATGCGGCCGCCGGGATGAGTTTCCTGAGCGGCGGTGACGTCGTGACGACCATGCAGCTGAGCGGCTTCAACACGACCCCGTTCTCATTGAAGTCCGGCATGCCGAAAACCTACGGCAACCTGTCGGCTGGCCTGGAATACGTCACGCCCAAGGGCATGGAACTGAAGACGGAATACGCGCTGCGCGGCAACGGGCAATACCGCGACCAGTCGCTGACGCTGCGCGCCGCCTACCGCTTCTGACGCGGCAGGCGGCACCCGGCTACTTGCGGGTCCAGCGCCCCAGGCCGTTGTCGTCGTAGAACTTGATGTCGAACCCGCTGGCCTTGCCCTGATCCGTCTTGAAGACGAGGGACGCCAGCGAGTCGATCAGGTCCGCCTCGCCTGCCGGCGCGAAGGCGAAGGTATCGCCATCCCAGTGCCGGACCGGGAAACGCATGCCCTTGGGGCCCAACACCAGGACCAGGCCATCGTCGGCTTGCTCGATGTCGGCGGTGCCGTAATAGGGGTTTTCGAAACGGCCCACGTACGCCGCCCACGCCTTCGCCGGCGCAGGTTTCGCGGGCCTGGTCTGCGCGGAAAGATCCGCTTGCGGTTCAAAGAAGCCCTTCATCGCGCCGTGATAGGCCGCGAACCAGTCGCGCGTGGGCTTGCCGTACAACGCCGTGTCGATGAACGACGCCGCGACGGACTCGGCTGCGCCGACGGGCGCGCCGTTCGTCAGCACCACGATACCGATACCGGCGGACGGCACGATCCTGAATGTGGTGCCCGTACCCATCAGGAAGGCGCCCGAATGGCCCATGGACGGCCGCCCGCCCAACTCGGTGTTGACGTTGAAGCCATAGCCGTAAAAGCCCGAACGCGAATTCAGGTCGTGCGCCCGCGCGGAAAAGGCCTGGGCGGTCAGCGCGGGCAGCAGGGCGCCGGCGGCGATCATCGGCTTGCCTTGATACTGGCCGTCGGCAAGCAGCAGCTTGATCCATTGCGCCATATCGACCACCGTCGACGACGCGCCGCCCGCAGGCGCCTGCTGATCCGCATCGCGCTGCCCCAGCGGCACGAACACGCCCTTCTGGTAGCCGTGCAGCACGGCGCGGTTCTCGCGCGCCATGAAATCGCTGAACCGATAACTCGTCGCCGTCATCCCCAGCGGCTTGAACAGCAAGTCATCGGCCAGCCCGTCCCACGGGCGCCCCGCGGCGCGTGCCACGGCCTCGGCGCCGATCGTCGTGCTGAAGTTCGCGTAGTGATAGGACGTCCGGAAGGCGTCCAGCGGCAATAGCCGCAGGCGGGCGATGACGTCGCTGCGCGCGAAACCCAGGTCTTCAAGGTCGTCACCGGCCGTGCCCGGCAAACCGGATCGATGCGCGAAGAAATCCCCGATGGTGGCGTGCTCCGACACATAGGCATTGCTTAGCCTGAAGTCCGGCAGATACCGCGCCACCGGATCGCCCCACGCCACGGTGCCCTTCGACACTTCAATCGCCGCCACCGTCGCCGACAGCGACTTGGAGATCGAAGCGATCTGGAACACGGTCTGCGCGTCCACGGGCGCATTCTTGCCCGCCTCGCGCGTGCCGTAGCCCTGCGCCAGCACGGTCTTGCCGTCGATAACGACGGCGACGGCCATGCCGGGCACCTGGCTGCGCTTCATGATGTCTTCGACGATGCGCGGCAGGTCTTCGACTGCGCGCTCCTTGCTGCCCTTGGGGATCGCGACGGCGTCCGCCGGCGGATTGGGCGCGCTTTCAACGGCCACGGGCTGCGCCCACGCCGCCATGGAGGCGCCAAGCGCCAGAACGCATGCGCCGGCAAGAAGTGATGGTTTGCTTGTCATGATGCCCTCAGAATCCCGCTTGATAAGCGATGCGAAAAACACCCTGGTTGATGCGCGTGGTCTGGTCGCGCTGATGCGTCAGCCCCGCCTGCACGATGAAGCCGATCGGCGTCACGTAGGTGACCGCGCCTGAAAGCGCCCAATCCACGTCATCCTTGAGCCCGAACTGCGCCAGCTTCTGTTCGCTGCCCGATAGCTTGCGCACGGCGGCGGTCGCGGTCAGCTGCCAGCGGTCGCGCGAAAACGACAGCGACGTCACGCCATTGCCGTTGGACACCGGCGCCCCCCGGAAGGCGCTGGAAAACGTCGCTTCGTTGAACCAGCCGAGGTTCCACGAATTGCCCAGGGGCGCGTCGTAGCGCAGCCGCGCAGACACCGTGTTGGCGCTTTCGCCCTGGTTCGGGTCCAGGTGCAGGCGGCCCGCATCCACCCCGCCCGACAAGCGTTCCAGCCCGGGCAGATCACGAAAATCGTATGACAGGATGAACGACTTCATCTGGTCGCTGAACGCGGGCGGCTGGTCCGGCCGGATGAAACCATCGTCCAGGCTCAGCCGGTGGTTCAAGCCGGTGTCGTCGCGCTTGAACAGCACCGCGGCAACCGAGTGCGTTCCCTGGCCTGCCGTATCGAAGGTGTAGCGTCCGCCCACGCCGATCGATCCGCGGAACTCCGAGTTCTCGTTGAAGCCGCTATACAGGCCATCAATGACGTGCCAGGCGTCGCCGAAGCCCAGGTCCATCTTCCCGCCATACAGCGCGTAGTTGTCGGCGGTGTAGGCGACAAACAGGTTATCCAGGTCCGCGCCCAGGTCGGAAAACGCGTTGTCTTTCGTTTCGTTGGTCGACGAGTTGAACGTCGCCTTCGTGCGGATCGAGAATTCCCGCGTCAGCTGCAAGACCAGTGCGGCTTCCGCCGTCGGCTGCACGCTGCTCCAATGCGAACGCGGAATCTGGCCGTTGTCGTCCTTGATCCCGAAGAAACCGGTGTACCCCGTCATCAGCAGAAAACGGCCGTTCAAACGGGGATACGTGTCTTGCCCGTCGCCCAATTCACTATAAGGCGTAAGGAAGATCTCCGTCTTGAAGATGTCCCTGGTCTCTTGCGCCGACGCGGCTTGCACGACGCATGCCGCCAAGACCGCGGCGCTGCAGAGCGATAATCCGAGACGCTTGCCCATGGCCGTCCACAAACCTGACCCGATCACCGCGCCAGCTCGGCCGCCAGTTCGCGTACCTGGGAATGGATGTTGCCGAACATCGCGAAGTTCACGCGGCTGGCCACGACAAACACGCCCAGGTCACGGTTCGGCGACAACACGGCATAGCTCATAAAGCCGCCCAGGCCACCGCTCTTGCCCAGCAGCAGCGGCGAGCCGTTGCGCGGCAGCGTCACCACCCAGCCCAGTCCCATGCCGTCGGCGTCCGTCACTTCGGTGCCCACGACGGACTTCAGCCCGTCATACGGCAGCCACATCACATGGTCCAGCGCGAACGCCTCCTGCGCCTGCTTGGCGCCGTCCAGATGCCAACGCATCCAGCGCGCCATGTCCGAGGCTGTGGAATAGATGCCCGCGCTCGCGTACATCACGTCGGGCACCGTGGCGTTCGGGTCCGGCTTGCCGAACGGGTCCAGGCCCGTCATCAGTCGTTTCTTTTGCGCGTCGTTCAGCACATTGGTGGTATCGACCAGGCCCGCAGGCTTGATGACCTCGTTGGCCAGCACCGTCGAATAGTCTGCTCCCCCCGCCTTCGCCAGCGCATCGCCCAGCAGGCCAAAGCCCAGGTTCGAATAGAGCGTGGTGGTGCCGGGCACGTAGGCCGGCTTGTTGCCGCCGATCCATTTCCAGTAATAGGCGCGATCGAAGGCGGCGAAAGGGTTGTCGGACGGCTTGGCGTCCGGGTCGGGCAATTCACGCGGCAGGCCGGCCGAATGCGTGGCCAGGTCCAGCAGCGTGATCGGGCGGCCATTCGTCTCGACGCGGGCATTGTCGGGCGCGTATTTCGCCAGCGGATCGGTCAGTTTCAGCTTGCCCTTGGCGGCCAGCGAGGCCAGCACGTCTGCGGCGAAGACCTTCGACACCGACGCGATCCTGAAGATGGAATTCGCGTCCGGTTCGACGCCATTGCCGGGCGCCGTCTCGCCATACCCCTGGATCACGACCTGGTCGCCGCGCACCACGGCGATGATCACGGCGGGTGCGCCCGAGTTCAGGTAAAGCTGCATGCCGGCCATGGACACGGCATCCTGCAGGGCCAGGTCGGTCGCCCGCGCCGGGGACGCGCCCAGCATGCAGGCAGCCGACAACGCCAGAAGGGTAAAGCGGGAAAAAAGGCGGGAGGCCAGCATGCCGGTTCTCTCAGGGTGGCTCGCGGAACGGGGATTGCGCCGCATGCGAGATGATCCCAAGAACTTGGCGAACGGTCGCGCCCGCCAGGACGAAACAACATGCCGGCATGACGAATGACATGAAAGGGGGACCGCCGCCCTCAGATCCCCATGCGCTCGCGCAGCAGCTTGCGGTACGACCGCGACACCGGCCAGTTGCTGTCCACCGCGCGCATCCGGATCAGCCATTTGTCCACGCTGCGGCGGTCCACATCCATGACATGCAATGCGTTTGCAATGGCGGTCCGGTGCACGCGGAAGAACGTCTTCTCGGGCAGCAGGGTCGACCACATGCCCAGCGCGCGGG